>JBGQIB010000104.1:0-15965 GCA_041498295.1 bacterium
ACGAGCTCGACATCGCCGGGCAGTGACTGGCCGCGGTCGATCCGGTACGCGGCGAGCAGCGACGGCTCGCGGCCGACCGAGGCGAGCGCGGGCGACAGGCGATCGAGACCCGGACCCAGCGCCACGCCCGCGACGCTGAGCGCGAGCGCGACGAACGCCGCCTCGGCCCGTCGCAGGCGCAGCGCGCCGAGCGCGCCGAAGGCGCCCGCGAGCACGATCGGCCCGAAGCCGAAAAGAGGCAGCGAGCCGAGCGCGGCGAGTAGCAGCAACACGCCCGGCCAGCTCGGCGGATCCTTCGCCGCGAGCGTGTGCCCGAACGCGTGGCCGTGGAGCCCGAAGCCGCGCAGCGCGGCCACTGCGGATGCGCCGACCGCCAGCGCGAGCGCGCCGCCGCCGAGCACGACCGCCGCCAGCGCGAGTGAGAAGAGCGCGCCCGGAAGACTCGTCGAGAGCGCCCGCAGCGCGAAGAGAAGCTCGAGAGGATCGCCCGAGATACGCGCCGCTTCGAAGCGCACGCCCGGCGAGCCGGGCGCCAGCTCGACCGCCTTCTCGACCAGCTCGGGTCGGCCCTCCGCGCGCGCCGTCTCGAGCAGCGCCCACGCGAGGATCGGCAGCTCCTCGAAGCCGCGCTCGCGCAGCGCCAGAGCCGCCTTCTGCACTCGCTCGACCGGCGGCTGTGTCGCCGCCGTCTCGGGCTCGGGAAGCGGGCCCGTCGGAATGACGAGCGGACCCGTGCGGCCCGGAGCGTCCGCCCCTGCGTGCACCGGACGGATGGGCGCAAGCGACAGCAACGCCAGCAGAGCCAGCGCCGTCGAGCGTGTTCGCCAGATCGCGGGCACGCCTCTCCCTTCTACGCAGTCGACCGAGTCACAGCCTCGATTCGGCCGGGCGATCAGCTCGCTGAAGGTCGGAGCCGGAGCGCGCGCCGCAGCACTCCGCGCACCAGCGCGAACTCCGCTGCGCCGAACATCCAGAGCCCGCCGAGATACACGAGCGCCGCGCCCGTGATCAACAGCACCAGACGCAGCGCGGCGCCGAGCGAAGCCTGCGACGGAACGAGCCGCGCGCCCGCGACCAGCACGGCGCACATGAGGCCCGTTGCCGCCATGAGTCGCGCGTATCCGGCGAAGTCGTGCGTGTGCACGTGCGCGCCGTGGCGCACACGCGAGAGCGCGATGACGTAGGCCGCGTTCGCCGCCGCGGCGAGCGAGGTCGCGAGCGCGACGCCGAGATAGCCGAAGTCGGCGATCACCATGCGGTGCTGCCACGCGAGCAGCCAATCCGGCAGCACGCCCGCGGGCAGCGGGCCGACGCAGGTGAGCGCCGCCGCGACGTTCACCGCGAGACTCACCACCGCCGCCTGCGCACCGGTGCTCGTGTCGTGGTGCGCGATGCACAGGTTCACCCAGATGCGCGCGAGTCCGATCGGCACCAGCCCGAGCGCATAGTAGAAAAGCGCGAGCCCGCAGCCGCGCACGGCCTCGGCGCCGAACGTCTGTGGGTTCCAGCCGAACAGCACGGACACGATCGGGTCGCGCAGCAGGACGAGGCCCGCGCTGCACGGCAGCGTGAGTGCCAGGACCAGCCCGATCGTCGACGCGAACGAGCGGTCGAGCCCGGCGCGGTCTTCGCCCGCGACCTGGCGCGCGAACATCGGCAGGCTCGAGGTCGCGAGCCCGAACACGAACACACCGAGCGGCAGCTCCAAGAGGCGCGTCGCGTAGTACATGTACGAGACCGGCCCATCGCCGAAGAAGCTCGCGATGGCGCGCGTGGTGATCGTGTTGAGCTGATACGCGGACGCCCCCACGACCGACGGCAGGAGCATCACGAGCAGTCGTTGGATCGCCGGGTCGCGCGGCGCCCAGAGCAGCTTCGGCGCGAAGCCGCGCTCGCGCAGCGGCCCGAGCTGCGCGAGCACCTGCAAGACACCCGCGATCACCACGCCCCACGCGAGCGCGACGATCGGCGTCTCGAAGAACCAGAGTCCCGCGAAGACCGCGCCGATCTGACAAAGGTTCAGAAACACCGGCGCGATTGCGGGCCGGAAGAAGTGATTCATCACGTTCAGCGCGCCCATCGCCACCGCGACGAGCGTGAGACTCACGATGTACGGGAAGCAGAGGCGCAGGAGCTCGCCCGTGAGTGCGCGCTTCACCGGATCCGCGGAGTAGCCCGGCGCGAACGCGACCACCAGCGGGTCCGCGAACAGCATCCCGACGAGGCAGATCGCGAGGCCCGCGAGCAGCGCGAGCGTCCAGGTCGCATGAAACACGCGGCGCGCGTCTTCTTCGGAGCGCTGCAGCGCGCTGCTGAAGATCGGCACGAAGGCGAGCGTGAGCGAGCCCTCCCCCACCAGCCGCCGAAACAGGTTCGGAATCGTGAACGCGACGAAGAACGCGTCGCTCGCGGCGACGGGAAACGCGTACGCGATCAAGCTGTCGCGCAGCAGGCCGAGCACACGGCTCGCCATCGTGGCGACCGAGACCACGCCCGCGGAGCGCGACAGGCGCTGCACCGCGTCCGTTGACACCGCCGCCGCCCCGGGGTACTTACCGGCTCGCTCGGAGGTCTCCATGGCTACCCACCGCTCGGCCAAGAAGCGCCACGTACAGTCGCTTCGGCGGCGCGCGCGCAACAACCTGGTCGAGAAGACCGTGCGCGGCGCGGTACGGAAGCTGCGCGACGCCAAGGTCGCGGGCTCGAAGGAGCTTCCGCAGCTCTTTCACGACGCCGAGCGCCTGCTGCGCAAGGCGGCGAGCAAGGGCGCAATGCACAAGCGCACCGTCTCGCGCACCGTCTCGCGGCTCGCGAAGCTCGCCGCGCGCTAGCCACGCGCCCACGCGTGGCGCCGACCGGTCGTGTCACGCGCACACGGCCAGCACGAGGCGCTCCAGCGCCATCCGCGGCCCGATCGGCACGCCGCCCTTGAGGGCGAGGTCCGTGCGTCGCACCGCGTCGAGGCAAGCCTTGAGCCGGCGTAGATCGAAGCGCCGCACCTGTTCGACCAGCTTCTGCGCCGCGAACGGGTGCACGCCCAGCTTGCGCTGAACTTCGGCGGGCTCGAGCGGCCGGAGCTCGCGGGCGCGGAGCAGCTTGCGGAAGTGGTTGGCGAGCGCGCCGATCAGCGCGAGCGGTGGCTGTCCCTGGTCGGAGAGCTCCGCCACCATGCGCAGCGCGTTCGCGAGCCGGCGTTCGCCAATCGCATCGCAGAGCTCGTAGACCGCGCGCGGTCGCATCTGGCCCACGAGCTCGGCCACGTCGTCGGCGGAGACTTCGCCGCGCTCGCCGACGAAGAGCGAGAGCTTCTCGACCTCGAGCGCGAGCCGATCGAGATTGGGTCCGACGAGCTCGAAGAGCGCGGTCGCGACGCCACTCGATGCGCGCATGCCCCGCTGCGCCATGCGCGCCTCGATCCAGCGGCGCACATCGCCGGGCCGACCGGGACCGGAGCAGTCGATCACCTGGCCGAGCTTCGCGACGCGCTTCACCCATCGCTGGCGCTTATCGACGCTCTCACCCTCGAGCACGAGACAAGTCGTCTCGAGCGGCGCTTCGAGATACTCGAGCAGCGCGCCGTCGAGAAATTTCTCGGCGCGCCTCTCGCCCGCCCCGCGCACGAGCACGAGGCGCGCGCGCGCCATGACCGGATGTGTGCGCGCGGCGGCGACGATCGCGAGCGGGTCGAAGCCTGCGGCCCCGAGATCGAAGCGGTCCTCGTTGAAATCGCGCGGCGCACCGGCGAGCACGCGCTCGCGCAGCTCGACGAGCGCGGCGTCGCGCAACGTCGCCTCGGGTCCCTCGATCAGGACGACCGGCGCAAACGCTTCAGAACTTTTGGAAGAGCTCATCGTGGACCCGCTCTGCGATCTCGCTCGAGACGCGCCGCAGCGCCTGTTCTTTGTTGCTCGCGTAAACCTGAGGGTCGGCGCTCGACAGAAACACCTCGCGCACCCGGAAGCGTGGATGCTGCCAGAGGACCTCGGTCGATTCCGCCCGTTTCACGTTGACGTCCAACACGACCTCGACGGCCTCCTCGAGCGCGAGCGCGCCCGACGAGTACGAGGTCGAGTGGACAGTCACGCTTTTGATCGCGCCGCGCATGACCAGGTCCCCGCTCGGGGTCTGCCCCTCGAGCCTCGGCTCGAGCCAACCGCGGCGGGCGAACTCTTCGTTCATCGCCTGGGCGATGAGCTGCTCGAGGCCCGGCTCGCGCGACTCGTTCTCGAACGCGAGGAGCTCGATCGTGTGCACGTCGGGGCCGAAGACGCCCTTGCCGCCGACGAAGTGATAGCCGCAGCCGGAGAGCGCGAGCGCGCCGACGACGAGCGCCGTGACGACCCGCACGTGACTCATGTCCGAATTGTACTGCGCTCGGCTTCGACGACCAGGAGGGCCATGCTGGCCGACCCTGACCCTCGCGCCTCGCGCGGGTCAGGCGCCTTTGAGGACGGCGGCGCGGCGCTCGAGCTCTTCGACCAGGAAGTCGCGCTCGGCGCGAACGGACGGGGCGACGCGCGAGTTGAAGTGCTGGCGCGCCTCGCCGAGCTCGCTCGCCATTTCCTTCGCCGCGCTGCCGCGGGCGGCAGCCGCCGCGAACTTCTCCTGGTTGTAGAGGATCACGTCCGAGACCGCGATGCGCGCAAGGCGTTCGGCTGCGGCGATCGCTGGGTCACTCGACGGCACCATGGCCGCGGCCGGGCGAGCGGCCGGCGCCGGCGCTGCGAGCTTGGGCAACGGCCTCGGCGCTTCAGCCGCCGCGCTGGCTGCGGGCGCGCGCGTGGGCTTCGCGAGCCGCGCCGGTGCAGAGGGAACTTCATCGCTCGGCTTTGCGCCGATGCCGAGACGCCCGAGAATTTCCGTCAGCCCCGCGGGATAGTCGGCGGCTTCGAGCATCTCCTCCGCGTCGAAGCCCGGCGTGCCCGTCTGATCCGACGGGGTCGCGATGCGAATCAGCTTCACGGCGGCGAGCTCGGTCGCGCGCTGCGCGATCTCGGCGACGCGCGAGCCGGACAGCGACGGCAGGTCGGCACCGAGGATGGCGAGCAGCGGCGGTGTGCGGAACATGCGCACGAGCGCCTCGGCGCCGTCGTCGACGACGTCCGCCTCGATGCGCCACTTCGCGAGCAACTCAGTGACTGCCTTCACGTCGTCGGCGTCGAGCTCGGCGACGATCGCGCGCCCGAGCGGCGGGAGCGGCTTCGGCGCGGGCGGTGGAGGCGGAGGCGCGGCCGGCGGCGCAGGTCGCGGCTCGACCTTCGACGCTGGCGCAGGCGCCGACTTCGGCGGCGCACTCGTGACCGGCGACGGTTTGGCTTCGGCCGGCGTCGGCGCAGCACCCTCGGGTGACTGCACGCGGAAGATCGTTTGACATTGGCTGCAACGGATTCGGGCGCCTTGCGGGCCGATCTTTTCCCGGGCGAGCCGGTACCTGGTCTGACACTGGGGTCAGGCGGCGATCACGCGCGACTCCTCGGTACGCAAACGGAGGCAGCCGCAGGCACTATCGGTCTGACTTCTGACACGCTTTATGCGCTCGAGGCGAGCGCGTCGATCATCGCGCACAAGAAGACGTCGAGGTCGGCAGCGCTCGGTCGCGCCTGGGGTCGCTGCAACACCGTCAGGCCGGGAGCCGCGACTTTCTCGCCCGCACGCGCCAGCACGACCAGACACATGCGCGGCGCGATCGCGAGCATTCGGCCCGCGAAGCGGCGCCAGCCCAAGCCCTGGCGCGCGTCGAGCGGATCCTCGACGCCGCTGCCGAGGACGACCGCCGGAACCTCGCCGCGAATCACGTATTGCTTGAAGCGCGCGAGCGCGTCGGCCGGACTCTGAAAGATGTGGATGCGCATCGGCTTGTCGGCGAGACCGCCCTTGATGCGCTCGAGCAGCGGGAGATCGGCATCGATGCAGATCAACGACGGCGGCAGCTTTCTGGCTCGTGCGGGTGACTCGCGCGGCGGCGCCGCTTCCGTGCCTGCGTCCGAGCTCCCAAACGGCGTCGCCTGAACGACCGTCGCGTCCGGATCCGGCGCGTGGGGCCGGGGGCTGGCGGGCGTGAGATCGCGGCGCAGGCGGATCGGCGTGTCGTCGTCGGCGCGCTCGGGATGCAGCGAGAGCGCCTCGAGCTCGGGCGGCGGCTCTTCTTCGGGCGGCGGCTCGATGATCGGCGCGCTGTGGCTTGGCTCGGGCTCCGGCGCCGCTTCGGCGTCTGCGTCCTCCGCTTCGACCTCGAACGACTCGACCGGCTCCGGCTCGGGCGCTAGCTCGAACGAAGTCGCCAGCGCTTCACCGCTGGCGCGCCCTTCGGCGCTGCGCTCGGCGTTCTCGTCCTCGATGCGCGCGCCCTCGAGCACGAGAAATTCGGGAGACAGCGGGCTCGGCAGCAGGATGCCCTGGGGCCCGCGCCACTGAAGCGCGGGATCGTCGAGCGGCTCGAACGTGAAGTCGCCCTCGGACCAGTCGAAGATGCCGAGGATCGCCTGCACCGCTGCGTCCCAGAGCGTCGCGGCGGCGACATCGGAGTCACCACCCTCGCCGAGGCCGGCCTTCTTCAGGATCGCGTCGCGATCGAGCTCGCCGCTCTCGAGCGCGACGCGCACGATGCCCCCGTCGCGCAACCCCAGCCACGCGACTCCGCCGTGCTCCGAGCAGATCTCGAGCGCGCCGGTCTTTCGCGACAGTGCGACGACCTGCAAGAGCTCAGGCAGACTCAAGTCAGACAGGTTTCCGGCGAGACTCATCCCGAAGAGGCATCGGATTTGGCCGGCCTCTCCCTAAGCCCGCGGGGACGGTGAGCGAAGTTCGTCGCCGTCGATGTCGACCCAGCTGACGTTCAGTGAGACACCCCAGCTGTGCGCGCCGGGAACGACTTCGCCGAGCGCGGACAAGAGTGCGCGTTCTTTCCGCGCTCCGTCGGGCAGGATGATGTGCAAGCCGAGATCGCTCTGGTTCTCGGCGAGCCCGTGCACGAGACCGCGCAAGAGACTCACGGCGTCCTCGGCGAAGTCGATCGCGCCAGGACACGCCAGGAGCGCCGCGGGGCTGCGCATCATCAAGAGCTTCCCCGCCGCGGTGCGCATCGCGCGCAGGATCGGGCGCGAGCCGCCGCGCGGCGACGCGGAGCCGGTGCCGACCAACAACAGGCGACTCGGCGAGAGCGGCCGCGCGCCCGGCAGGAGCGCTGCTTCGCCGAGCTGTCCCGAGACGTAGCCGGAGCGCAGCTGGTCGGAGATCAAGCCGCACAGGCGCCAGTCCACGAGGCCCGCGTCGCCGCGCAGCGGGCGCTCGTCCTCGGGGACCGGAACCAGGATCGTGTCCGCGGGCGCCTCGACGACGGAGCCCGGAAAGAGCGACAGCTCGAGGCGACTCACGCGTCGCTTCCGCGCTCGGCGCGCGCGTTGCGCGCGACGACGTCCAGCACGCCATTCACGAAGGCCGGCGACTTCTCGCTGGCGTAGCGGCGCGCGACTTCGACGGCTTCGTCGATCACGACTTCAGCCGGCGTCTTCGGCTCGAAGAGCAGCTCGAAAGTGGCCACGCGCAACACGTTCCGCTCGACGGCGGCGAGGCGCTCGATCTTCCAGTGCTCGCTCGCGCGCGCGATCGCGAGATCGATGTCCTTGCGGTGGTGCACGACGCCGAGACAAAGCTCGAGCGCACGCTCGCGGGCGCGCTTCGGGAGCTGGAACTCCGCGCTCACGTTCTCGAACGCCGCACGCACGGCGTCGACGTCGACCTCGGCGGCCGAGAGGTCGGCCGCGAACAGCACTTGCAGTGCCGCCTCGCGCGCCATGCGCCGCGGACCGTGCGAGCCCATGTTCAGCCGCCTCCAGCCAGAGCGCGCGCGAGGTTCACCATCTCCACCACCACTTCCGCCGCCTCGGCGCCCTTGTTGCAGCCCGGCTCGCCGGGCTTGGCCGCGCGCTCGAGCGCCTGCTCCACCGTCTCTGTGGTGAGCACGCAGAACGCGATCGGCAGGGACTCCGCCAGAGCGACTCGGCCGACGCCGTCGGTCACACCCTGACACACATACTCGAAGTGCGGCGTGTCGCCGCGCACGACCGCGCCGATCGCGACCAGGCCGTCGTAGCGGCCGGTGCGCGCAGCGGCCTGCGCCGCCAGCGGTATCTCGAAGGCGCCCGGAACCCAGAGCACGTCCAGCTCATCGCCGCCCAGCTCGACGAGCCGCGACGCGCAGCCCTCGAGGAGTCGCGCGGTGATCAAGTGATTGAAGCGCGCGACCAGCGCGGCGACGCGCAGGCCGCGCGCATCGAGTCGCGTTTCGATGGTCCGCATGTTCAGCTTCTTACCACTCCGCGGTGACGTGCAGATCGGGTCCGAGACGATGCCACGAGAGACGCGCGGGGCGAAGCGCATCCACGAGTCGCGCGACGCCGAGCTGCCCGAGCACCGGCACACCGTCGGCCCCAATGAGTAACGGAGCCAGGAAGAAATGCATGCGGTCGACGAGGCGCGCGCGCAGTAGCGCGGCGGCCAGGCCTCCCCCGCCCTCGACCAGGAGATCGCCGACGCCCAGCCGGCCGAGCTCGCGCCACGCTGCGCCGAGCTCGAGGTGGCCGGCGCGCGCGTGGACTTCGACGACGCGCGCGCCCGCGCGCTCGAGGCGCGCTCGGCGTCTCGGCGCGGCGCGCGGCGCGCACAGGATCCACGCGGAACCTGGGTGTTCTGGGTCGAGCAGCCGTGCGCTCGGCGGCGTGCGCAGGCCCGAGTCGATCGCGATGCGCAGCGGCTGGTGCACGACGCGCGCGCCGCGCCGCGCGCGGAGCTCGGGATCGTCCGCGAGCACCGTGCCGGAGCCCACGGCGACGGCGTCGACGCGCGCGCGCAGCGCGTGCACGAAGGCGCGCGCGGCGGGGCTCGTGAGCCAGCGTGACTCGCCGCGCGCGGTCGCGATGCGCCCGTCGAGGCTCGCGGCGAGCTTCAGCGTCGTGAACGGACGGCCGCGCAGCACGCGCGAGAGGAAGCCCTCGTGGAGGCGCGCGCACGCATCCGCCTCGACCCCGACGGAGACGTCGATGCCCGCGCGGCGCAGCTGGCGAACGCTGTCGCCCGCGGTGCGCGGGTCGGGATCGATCATGCCGATCACGACGCGGCGCGGGCGCGCGGCAATCAGCGCGTCGACACAGGGCGGTGTACGCCCGAAGTGCGCGCACGGCTCGAGGGTCACGTAGAGCGTCGAGCCACGGGCGGCGGCGCCCGCGCGCGCCAAGGCGCGCGCCTCGGCGTGAGGCACGCCGCCGTCCGCGGTGCGCGCGCGCGCGAGCACGCGGCCGCCCTTCACGACGAGCGCGCCGACGCACGGGTTCGGCGCGGTGCGCCCGCGGCCACGCGCCGCGAGCTGCAGCGCCGCGCGCATCCGCGCGCCGTCGCCCTCGGACTCAGTCACCGTCTTTGGGTGCCAGATCGTCCATGGCGTTGCGGAAATCCTCGATCGTGCCAAAGCCGAGATACACCGACATGAAGCGCAGCCACGCGACCGGATCGAGCGCGCGCAGCTCGGCCTGAACCTCGTCGCCGATGCGCGTGCTCGCGATCTCGCGCTCGCCGCCGTCGAGGATCACGCGCTCGATGCGCACGACCGCTTGCTCGATCGCATCCACCGAGACCGGGCGCTTCTGACAGGCTTTCTGAATCCCGGTGATGATCTTCAAGCGGTCGAAGATCTCGCGCCGCGCGTCGCGCTTCACGACCATCGGGAAGAGGTCCTCGATGCGCTCGTACGTGGTGAAGCGGCGCCCGCACTCCGAGCACTCCCGGCGCCGTCGCTTCACGGCCGCGTCGCGCTGATTCCGCGCATCGATCACCTTCGTGTCGGGGTGATCGCAGAAGGGGCAGCGCACCGTTGTCGCCCGTCAGACCGGTGAGCTGTACGGCAGCGGGAAGCCGCCTGCGAGCTCGGCGACTTCGCCGCGGATCTTGGCGATGCGCGCCGTGTCGTCGGGCCGCTCCAGCACGTCGGCGATCCAAGCGCCGATGCGCTTCATCTCCGGCTCGCGCATGCCGCGCGTGGTGACTGCGGGCGTGCCGACGCGCAGCCCGCTCGTGAGCCAGGGCGAGCGCTTCTCGCCGGGCACGGTGCTCTTCGAAGTCGTGATGCCCGCCTTGTCGAGCGTGTCCTGCGCTTTCTTGCCCGAGACCCCGCCCTCGCCGAAGTCGATCACGAACAGGTGGTTGTCGGTGCCGCCGGAGACGAGTCGCAGGCCGCGGGCCGCGACGGCTTCAGCGAGCACGCGCGAATTGCGCACGATCTGCGCGGCGTAGTCCTTGAACTCGGGGCGCGCGGCCTCGGCGAAGGCGACTGCCTTGCCCGCGATCACGTGCATGAGCGGCCCGCCCTGAGTGAGTGGAAAGATCGCCTTGTCGATGGCTTCCGCGAAGTTCTGGTTGCAGAGGATCAAGCCACCGCGCGGACCGCGCAGTGTCTTGTGCGTGGTGGTCGTGACGATCCCGGCGTGCCCGACCGGCGACGGGTGCACGCCCGCCGCGACCAGCCCCGCGATGTGCGCGATGTCCGCGAACAGCACCGCTCCGACCTCGCGCGCGATCGCGCCGAAAGCCTCGAAGTCGATCGTGCGCGGATAGGCGCTGTAGCCGGTCTGGATCATCTTCGGCCGGTGCTGGCGCGCGAGCGCGCGCACCTGGTCGTAGTCGATGCGCTGGTCGACCGGCGAGACGCCGTAGCGCACGAACTCGAAGAACTTGCCCGAGAAGTTCACCGGCGAGCCATGGGTCAGGTGGCCGCCGTGCGAGAGCTCCATGCCGAGAATCTTGTCGCCCGGCTCGAGCACGGCGAAGTACGCGGCCAGGTTCGCGCCGGAGCCGGAGTGCGGCTGCACGTTCGCATGGTCGCAGCCGAACAGCCGCTTCGCGCGCTCGATCGCGAGCGCTTCGACCTCGTCGATGAATTCGCAGCCGCCGTAGTAGCGCTTGCCGATGTAGCCCTCGGCGTACTTGTTGGTGAGCGCGGTGCCGACCGCTTCGAGCACGGCGGGCGAGGTGAAGTTCTCGCTCGCGATCAGCTCGAGCCCGGTCTGCTGGCGTTCGACCTCGCGCGCGATCGATGCGGCGACCTCAGGGTCCGCGTGTCGGAGCTTCACGAGCGTCCTCCAGTTCCTACTCGCGCTCGTAGCGCGCGATGGCCAACGTGCCGTTCGTTCCGCCGAACCCGAACGAGTTCGAGAGCGCGACGCGCACCGGCGCCTCGCGCATCGTGTTGGGCACGTAGTCGAGATCGCACTCCGGGTCGGGGTCCGTCAAGTTGATCGTGGGCGGGAGCTTGCCCTGGGCGACGCTGAGCGCGGTGAAGATGGCCTCGATGCCGCCCGCGCCGCCGAGCGCGTGGCCGGTCATCGACTTCGTCGACGACAAGGCGAGCTTCCGCGCGTGCGCGCCGAACACCTTCTTGACGGCGAGGGTCTCGGTCTTGTCGTTGAGCTCCGTGCTCGTGCCGTGCGCGTTGATGTAGCCGATGTCCTCGGGCGCGAGGCCGCCGTCGCGCAGCGCCGCGCGCATCGAGAGCTGCGCGCCGATGCCGTCTTCGGGCGGCGCGGTCATGTGATTGGCGTCGCCCGACATCCCGTAGCCGACCACCTCGGCGTGAATGCGCGCGCCGCGCGCGAGCGCGTGCTCGAGTGTCTCGAGTACGACGACGCCGCCCGCTTCCGCGATCACGAAGCCGTCTCGGCCGCGGTCGAACGGGCGGCTCGCGCGCTGCGGATCGTCGTTGCGCGTGGAGAGCGCGCGCATCGCTGCGAAGCCCGCGACACCGAGCCGGTTCACCGGCGCCTCGACGCCGCCCGCGATCATCACGTCCGCGTCGCCGCGCTGCAGGATCCGGAACGCATCGCCGATCGCGTGCGTCCCCGTCGTGCAGGCAGTCACGACGCAGCTGTTCGGCCCGCGCGCGCCGTAGCGAATCGAAACGATGCCGGACGACATGTTGGCGATCGCGTACGGCACGAAGAATGGCGAGATGCGCCGCGGCCCGCGCGTGACCAGCGCTTCGCAGTTGTCGAGCATCGTTTGCAGTCCCGCGATGCCGGAGCCGATCAGAACGCCGGTGCGCTCCGAGCGCTCGGGCGGGACGACCCAGCCGGAGTCTCTGACTGCTTCGACGGCGGCGGCCATCGCGAACTGCAGGACGCGGTCGTAGCGGCGCGCGTCCTTCTTATCGAGGACCGTCTCGGGGTCGAAGCCCTTGACCTGCGCGCCGAACCTCACCGACAGATCCGCGGTTTCGAAGCCGACCAGCGGCGCGACGCCGGAGACACCTTTGAGCAGCGCGTTCCAGCTGGTCGCGACGTCGTTCCCGAGCGGATTCACCGTGCCCATGCCGGTGATCACGACTCGGTTCAGCTCGATCGTGCGCGAGCGGAGGCGCTGCATCGGACTCAGTCGTCCCTTCCCGCCGTGCGCTCTTCGACGTAGTTGATCGCGTCGGCGATGCTCTGCATGCGCTCGGCGTCCTCGTCCGGGATCTCGAGCCCGAACTCTTCCTCGATCGCCATCACCAGCTCGACGATGTCGAGTGAGTCGGCGCCGAGATCGTCGATGAACGACGCCTCCGGCACGACTTCCTCGGCGGTGACGCCGAGCTGCTCGACGATGATCTCTCGAATCTTGTCCTCGACCGCCATTAGTCCAAGCCCCCGTTCACGTGGATCACTTGCCCGGTCACGTACGCAGCGGCGTCGCCCGCCAGGAAGCGCACGACGCTTGCGACGTCCTCGGCTGACCCGAGTCGGCCGAGCGGGATTCTCTCGATGAGCGCGCTCTTCGCCTGCTCGGGCAGATTGCGCGTCATGTCGGTGTCGATGAAGCCGGGCGCGACTGCGTTCACGGTGACGTTTCGGCTGCCGAGCTCGCGAGAGAGAGAGCGAGTCAGCGCCTCGAGGCCGCCCTTGCTCGCCGCGTAGTTGCTCTGGCCCGCGTTCCCCATCTCGGCGACCACCGAGGACAGATTGATGATGCGCCCGTGGCGTTGCTTCACCATCGGCTTCGCCACCGCACGACACACGCTCCACGCGCCGCGCAGATTGGTGGCGATCACGGCGTCGAAGTCCTCGGGCTTCATGCGCAGGATCAGCTGATCGCGCGCGACGCCGGCGTTGTTCACGGCGATGTCGATGCGCCCGTGTTCCTGAAGGATCGAGGCCACCAGCGCCTCCACGGCGGCGTGATCGGCGACGTCGCAGCGGACCGCGCGCCCGCGCCCACCCGCTTCCACGAGCGCCTTCTCGGTGTCGCGCGCGGCATCGGCGTTCGAGACGTAAGTGAACACGACCTGCGCGCCCGCGCGCGCGAGCTCGAGCGCGATGGCGCGCCCGATGCCGCGCGATCCGCCGGTGACGAGCGCGACGCGCTCGGCGAGCGACGAGTCACTCATGCCGTGACCTCCGCCGCGCGCGCCAGCGCGGCGTCGAGGTCCTCGAGCTTCTCGACGTTCGCGCGCCCCAGCGCCCGATCGATCCTCGCGGCGAATCCCGAGAGTACCTTGCCGGGCCCGAGCTCGAGCTGGAGACGCGCGCCCGCGCCGATCAGCGTGTGCACGCAGTCGACCCAGCGCACCGGCGCGCAGACTTGCGCGCGCAGTCGCGCGCGCGCGTCGGCGGCCGTCGTGTACGGCTTGGCGTCGACGTTGGAAACCACCGGGATGCGCAGGTCTCGAAACGCGGCCGCACCGAGCTCGGGGGTGAGCTTCTCCATCGCGCTCGCCATGAGCTCGCAGTGGAAGGGCGCCGACACGTCGAGCGGGATGACTCGCTTCGCGCCGCCGGCGAGCAGCGCTTCGCTCGCCGCCAACACCGAAGTGCGTCGCCCGGCGATCACGGTCTGCGCCGGGGAGTTGAAGTTCGCCGGCGCGACGACGCCGGGTGTCCCCGCGCAGATGCGCGCGATCGTGTCCGGGTCCGAGCCGAGCACGGCCGCCATCGCGCCCTCGCCTTCCGGAACCGCCTCCTGCATCAGCGCTCCGCGCCGGCGCACGAGCCGCACCGCGTCGCCGAGCGGCAAGCCGCCGGCCGCGACCAGCGCCGAATACTCGCCGAGGCTGTGGCCCGCGAACAGCACCGGCGGTTTGCCGAGGCGCGGCTCGACTACGCGCCAGATCGCGATCGACGCGGCCAGCACCGCGGGCTGCGTGATCTCGGTGCGCGCGAGCTCGCTCTCGGGCCCGCGCTCGATGCGCTCGAGGAGGCCGCCGCCGAACGCTGCTTCCGCCTCGTCGAGAGCCGCGCGCGCTTCCCCGTAACTCCGGGCGAAGTCGGTCGCCATGCCGACGGCCTGAGAGCCCTGTCCGGGGAAGACGACTGCGAGCATCGCGCGGGCGTTCGGTGCGGCCGCAGGCGACCTACACCTCTTGCTCGGCTTCGACCTGGAAGATCTGGCGATCGCCATAGTGGCCGCACTCGCCACAGACACGGTGCGGCCGCTTGATCGCTCGGCACTTCGAGCACGTCGAACGCGCGGGGGGGGTCAGTGCGTCGTGCGCTCGGCGCATTCGCGACTGTGACTTCGACATCTTCTTCTTGGGACCAACCATGACCGATCCTTCTCTACGGGCGTGTCACTTGCGGCGGCGCGATTCTTTGAGCAGTTGTTCAAGTCCCGCGAACGGCCGGCCGGCCTGCTTCATTTCGCAGGAACAGGCTTGTCGACTTCGCACCGCGCCGCACATCGGGCACAGCCCAGGGCAGGAGTCGGAACAGAGCGGCTGCATGGGCCAGGCGAGCGACAAAATCTCCAGCACGACCGGGCCGAAGTCTAGCTCGTCGCCTGCGTAGCGCCCGAGCTCGAGATCTTCCGGGTCGAGCTCGATCCCTCCCTCTGGAATCTGGGCGGGATTCTGCGCGGGCTCGAGCAGGAGTTCCAGCGGCTCGGAAATAGCCAGCGCCACCGGCTCGCCGCAGCGCGAGCAGCGGAGGCCAAGCTCGCCGGTGAGCCGGCCTCGAAACAAGAGTCTCGCGCCGAGGCGATAGCCCTCGAAGGCCGCGACCAGCGGTGCGGCGAGGCGCGCGTCGGGGTCCCGGAACAGCTCCCGGACCGCGTTCCACCAAGTGGTGTCCGCCTCCAGCCGGAAGTCCCTTGGGGTCTCCTTCACGACTTCGCAGCGGACGCTCAGTTCGGCCATTGAGCCCCCCTTCACGGTCGCGAGAAAGCTCACTCAGGACGCGGATTTGCTAGGTCCGAGCGGGCGCGCAGTCACGATTACGCCCGGAGCTTCCGGTTGTCAACGCGGCGCTGCGACCGGCCGGCGGGTCCTCTAGACTGCGCGCCATGGGGGTCGTCACGCGCTATGCGCCCAGTCCGACGGGCGCGCTGCACATCGGCGGCGCGCGCACAGCCCTCTTCAATTGGGCCTATGCCCGGCACGAGGCTGGCTCGTTCGTCCTGCGCATCGAGGACACGGATCGCGAGCGCTCCACGCTCGAGTCGGAGAAGCTCGTGCTCGAGGCGCTCGAGTGGATCGGTCTCGCCTGGGATCCGGTTCCCGGAACGAGCGGCATTCCGCGCCAGTCCGAGCGCGGAGTCCGCTACCGCGAGGCGATCGCCGAGCTCGTGGCGCGCGGTCACGCGTACCGCTGCACGTGCACGGAAGCCGAAGTCGAGGCGATGCGCGAGCGCGCGAAGGCGCGCGGAGAGAAGCCTCGCTACGACCGCACCTGCCGCGACAAGAACATCGGCCCGGACAGCGCAAAGCCCTTCTGCATTCGCCTGCGCGTTCCCGACGCCGGCGGACTCACTCGCTGGAACGATCTGATCGCCGGCCCTGCGGGCGAGGAAGCGTCCGAGCTCGACGACTTCGTGATCGCGCGCAGCG
Source organism: bacterium (assembly GCA_041498295.1). Lineage (GTDB taxonomy): Bacteria > Myxococcota_A > UBA9160 > SZUA-336 > SZUA-336 > VGRW01. The sequence continues at coordinate 15,842 of JBGQIB010000104.1, forward strand.
ACGGCTCGGCGATCTATCACTTCGCCGTCGTCGTCGACGATCACGACATGGGCGTCAGCCATGTGATTCGCGGCCGCGAGCACATGACGAGCACTCCCCGCCAGCTGCTGATCTACCAGGGCCT
>JBGQIB010000105.1:0-15755 GCA_041498295.1 bacterium
ACGACGAAGGACGCCGGGATGACGAGGACGTCGGCGATCGCACCGGTCGAGATCTCGATCTCTTGCAACGGCGGCGCCACGACCGCCGAGTTCTTCGGAGTCATGAGCCTGAAGTTCTCGGCGCTCGGGTCCGCCGTCTGCCCCGACTCCGGACAAGTGAAGATCCTGGGCGCCGGCCACAACACGCCACCCGGTGACTTCATCGTGAACAGCGGATCGTCGATCGCCGTGAAGAAGCGCGCGGGCGGGATCTCGACCATCCCGTGAGCATGCCCGCCGGGCGGGTCGCGCAAGCGACCTGCCTCACGAGGTATGCTGCGCGCGAAGGGAGAACTCAACGTGGCAGGCAAGCTCTCGGGAAAGGTCGCACTCGTGACGGGCGCGGCGTCGGGCATCGGGCGCGCGAGCGCGATTCAGTTGGCCAGCGACGGCGCTCGCGTCGCGTGCGCGGATTTGAACGGCGAAGGCGCGGAGTCGGTCGCGAAGGAGATCACGCGCGCGGGCGGCGAAGCGATCGGGTTGCGGCTCGACGTCAGCGATCCCGCGGACAACCAGCGCGCGGTGGACGCGGTCGTGAAGCGCTTTGGGTGCCTGCAGCTCGCGCACTTGAACGCCGGCATCGCGGCGACGTCGTCGCTGCTCGACACGACGCTCGAGGAGTGGAACCGCACGATCGGCATCAACTTGTCGGGCGTGTTCTACGGCTTGCAGGTCTCGGCGCGCGCGATCCGCGACGCCGGCGGCGGCGCCATCGTGATCACATCGTCCGATGCCGGCCTGCGCGGCGGCGGCGGCATGGGCAGCTACTGCGCCTCGAAGCACGGCGTGCTCGGGCTCATGAAGTGCGCGGTCGCCGATCTCTCGCAGCACAAGATCCGCGTGAACGCGATCTGCCCGGGCGTGATCGACACACCGATCCTCGGCCCGCTGCACAAGAACAAGGTGTTCATCGAGGGAGTCCTCGCGAATGCGCACCCGCTGGGTCGCGTGGGTCAGCCGGAGGAGGTCGGGCGCGTCGTCTCGTTCCTGCTCTCGGACGAGGCCTCGTTCATCACCGGCGTGGGCCTCTCGATCGACGGCGGACTGAACGCGGTGTTCGGCGCGTTCGGCGGCCCGCAGGACAACGTGCTGGAGAAGATCAACGGGTAAGCGTCGGAGGCGCGCGTAGTCAACCGACTCGCCGCGAGTGACCCACCCAGTAGGGCTCGCGCAGCTCGCGCTTCAGCACCTTGCCGCTCGGATTGCGCGGTAGCTCGACGACGAAGTCGACGGAGCGGGGGCGCTTGTAACTCGCGAGCGCTTTGCGCGCGTGCTCGATCAGCTCCGCTTGGGTCGCGCTCGCGCCCTGCTTCAACACCACGATCGCTTTCACGACTTCGCCCCACTGCGGGTCGGGCACGCCGATCACCGCGGCGTCGGCGACCGCGGGGTGTTTGAAGAGCACGTCCTCGATCTCGCGCGGGTACACGTTCTCGCCGCCCGACACGATCATGTCCTTCACGCGATCCTGGATGTACACGTAGCCCTCGTCGTCCATCGAGGCTGCGTCGCCGGTGTGCATCCAGCCGCCGCGCAGCGCCTCGGCGCTGGCCTCGGGGAGATTCCAATAGCCGCGCATGATCTGCGGGCCGCGCACCAGGATCTCGCCGATCTCGCCGCGCGCGACTTCGCGGTCGTCTGCGTCGGCGATCATCACGTCGGTGCCGGGCAGCGCGCGGCCGCAGGAGAGCAGGAGCTCGGGTTTCTCGCGCAGCGCGCGCACGTGGTCGCTCGCGAGCAGGAACGTGGCGGCGGCGGTGGTCTCGGTCATGCCGAAACCCTGCGCGAAGCCGCAGCCGAACACCTCGATCGCGCGCTGCAAGGTCTCGACCGCGATCGGCGACGCGCCGTAGATGAGGGTACGGAGTGACTCGTAGTTGCGCTTCGCGACGTCGGGCACGAGCACGAGGCACGCCTGGATCATCGCTGGGACCAACATTCCGGCGACGATCTGCTCCTCCGAGAGCGCGCGCACGACGTCGGCCGGGGCGAAGTCCTCCTGGATGTACAGGGTCCCCGCCTGCGCTACGACCCAGAACGACGAGACCGCCGCCGCTGCGTGGTACATCGGCGCGACGATGAGATACCGGTCGCCCGGCGAAATACTCGTTGCCGCCGCGCAAATCTGCTGGGCGTTGGCCGTCACCGCGCGGTGTTGCAGCACGGCACCCTTCGGCCGACCGGTCGTACCGCTCGTGTACATCTGGTAGACGTCCGCGGAGTCATCGATTTCGCGCGTGGGTTGCGTCGCCGGGCTGCACGCGAGCCAGCGCTCGTAGCTCTCCCAGCCCGCCGGCGCCTCGGCATCGAGCGCGAGACAGCGCTTCACCGACGAGAGCTCCGCGCGCACCGGATCGATCGCACCGACCAGCGCGCCGCGCGCGAACAAGAGCTCCGCGCGCGCGTCGTTCACGATGTAGCTCCACTCCGGCGGCGCCAGGCGGAAGTTCAGCGGCACGGGCACGACGCCGGCCTTCGCGGCGCCGTAGTAGAAGAGCGCGTACTCCGCGCAGTTCTTGGAGAGGAACGCGACGCGCGCGCCCGGCTGCAGCCCTTCCGCGACGAGCGCGTTCGCGATCCGGTTCGTGCGCGCGAGCGCTTCTCGATAGGAAATCTCACGGCCCGCGAACCAGGCGAACGCGCCGTCGGGCCGCTCGCGCGCGTGCCAGTCGAGGTGGTCGAAGAGGCGCATCGTGCATTCCAGTATGATCGTCCGCGTGGATGAACACGAGAGCCTGCGCGGCGAGGTGCGCGACTGGATCCGGGCGAATCACCCGGGCGACCCCGGTTGGAAGCTGCCGCAGAGCGCGCTCGAAGTCGCGGACGACCGGCAGTTCCAGTGGCTGCGCGACTGGCAGCGGAAGCTCTACGACGCCGGTTGGGTCGGCGCAGAGTGGCCGAGCGAGTTCGGCGGCGGCGGCAAGCCACGCGGCACCCAGCGAGTCATCGATCAAGAGCTCGCGCGCGGGCGCGCGCCGTTCCTGCTGAACCTGGTCGGTCTGTCCTGGGCCGGGCCCGTGATCCTGCGCTACGGCACCGAGGAGCAGAAGCGGCAGTTCATTCGGCCCCTGCTGCGCTGCGACGAGATCTGGTGTCAGGGCTTCAGCGAGCCGGGCGCGGGCAGTGACCTGGCCTCGCTGCGCACGCGCGCGCGGCGCGCGGGCGCGGACTGGGCGATCGACGGCCACAAGGTCTGGACCACGCTCGGGCGCTACGCCGATTGGTGTATCTTGCTCGCCCGAACCGACGAGTCGGCCGTGAAGCACGCGGGTATCTCGTACTTCCTGGCGCCGATGAAAGTCCCCGGAGTCGAGGTGCAGCCGCTGGTCAAGATGACCGGCGAGGGCGGCTTCAACCAGGTGATCTGGAGCGACGCGCGCATTCCCGGCGGGGCGCTGATCGGGCGCGAGGGTCAGGGCTGGGAGATCGCGATGGCCACGCTCCAATTCGAGCGCGGCGCGGCGGAGGGCTCGGCCGGCGGACAGTTTGTCAGCGGCAGCGCGGAGCAAGTCCCGAGCCTGGCGCTGCTGGCCCAGTCACTCGAGCGCGACGGCCGGCCGGCGCTCGCGGATCCCGTCGTACGCGACCGACTCACGCAGTTCTGGATCGAAGAGACGGCGCTGCGCGCGAATGCGGCACGCGCGCGCGTTCCCGGTCTCGTCTCGGATCGCCCCGAGGCGCTGCCGCTCCAGTCGAAGCTCGCGAGCTCGGAGCACGGCCAAGCGCTGGCGGACTTCGCGTGCGAGCTCGAGGGCTCGGGGGCAGCGCTCTGGATCGGCGATCCGCACGCGCCCGCGAACGCGGAGTGGCAGCGCTCGTATCTGAACTCGTTCGCGATGACGATCGCGGGCGGGACGAGCGAGATCCTGCGCAACATCCTCGGCGAGCGCGTGCTCGGCCAGCCGAAGACGCGATGAACACGGCGATACGCTACGACGAGGAACACGCGCTGTTGCGCGCCGAGGCGCGCCGTTGGCTCGACGAGCGCTTCCCGATCGCGCGCGTGCGCGCGCTGGCCGATGGCGCGGGCGAGGATCCCGCCGATTGGAAGGAGCTCGGCGCGCTCGGCTGGCTCGGCCTGTGCGTGCCCGAGAAATTCGGCGGCGCGGGCCTGGGCGCCGTACACCTTTCGGTGTTGATGGAGGAAACGGGCCGCCGGCTCCTGCCCTGCCCGCTGCTCGCGTCCACGCTGGCGGCGCTCGCGCTCGGGCAGAGCGGATCCGAGGCGCAGCGCGAGCGCTGGCTGCCGCCGTTGGCCGCGGGTGAGTCACGCGTGGTTCTCGCCGTCGCGCCCGACGCGGTCTGGGGCGCGGAGCACGCGCACGCGCTGCTGGCGCGCCGCGGCGACCGATTCGCGATCGTTCCCGCGCGCGCCGCGGGCGCACGCATCGAGCCGGAGGTCGTGCTCGACCGAACGCGGCGCAGCGCGCGCGTGAATCTGGACGCGGTGAAGCTCGACGCCGACGCGTTCCTCCCCGGCGGCGCCGACGAGGTGCTCCGCAAGCTCACGCCCTGGGCGTGCCTCGCGCTCGCGGCCGAGATGGCCGGCGGCGCGGATGCGCTGCTCGCGCTGACCTCGGCCTACACGGCGACGCGTGAGCAGTTCGGCAAGCCGATCGGCTCGTTCCAGGCCGTAAAGCACCCACTCGTGAACGTGCTGATCGGCGTCGAGGGATTGCGCTCGCTGGTCTACGCGGCCGCGACCGCGCTCGACGAGGGCGACGCGGACGGCGAAGCGCTTGCGCGCATGGCAAAGGCCAAGGCGTGCGACGTGTACGTGTTCGCGGCGTCGCGGGCCGTGCAGCTGCACGGCGGCTTCGGCTTCACCCTCGACTGTGACGCACAGCTGTATCTGAAGCGCGCGCAGACCACGCGGCCCACGTTCGGCGACGCGATGCAGCAGCGCCGCTGGCTCGCCGAGAAGCTGCTCGGCCCCGCGGCGTGACAGAATTCCACTCGAAGGAGAGTTTCCCATGAAAGCTGCCGTGATGCGCGCATTCAACCAGCCCCTCGAGCTCGAGGACATCGACATCAGCCGGCCCGGACCGCGCGAGGTGCTGATGCGCACCGTCGCCACCGGCGTGTGTCACAGTGACCTGCACGTGATCGAAGCGGGGCTGCCGGTTCCGCCGCCGCTCGTGCTCGGCCACGAGCCCGCGGGCATCGTCGAGGCCGTGGGCGAGCTCGTGACTCACGTGCAGCCGGGCGACCACGTGATCGGCTGTCTGTCCGCGTTCTGCGGCAGCTGCGAATACTGTCTCACCGGCCGGCCGAACATGTGCGGCGGCGCGGCGACGATGCGCAAGCCCGGCGAGCCGCCGCGCCTCTCGAAGGGCGGCGCGCCAATCAACCAGTTCGCGCATCTCTCGTCGTTCGCGGAGAAGATGCTCGTGCACGAGAACGCCGTGGTGAAGATCCGCAAGGACATGCCCCTCGACCGCGCGGCGCTGATCGGCTGCGGAGTCACGACCGGCGTCGGCGCGGTCCTGAACACCGCGCAAGTCCCCGCGGGCAGCACGTGTGCCGTGATCGGCTGTGGCGGCGTCGGTCTCGCCGCGATCCAGGGCTGCCGCATCGCGGGCGCGAGCCGCATCATCGCGGTCGACACGATGCCGTGGAAGCTCGAGCTCGCGAAGACGCTGGGCGCAACCGACGGCGTGAACGCCAAGGACTCCGACGCGGTGACGCAGGTGCACGGCCTCGTGCCGGGCGGCGTCGACTACACTTTCGAGTGTATCGGCACGAAGCAAACCGCCGCACAGAGCGTCGCGATGATCCGCAAAGGCGGCACCGCTGTCTGGGTCGGAATCCTGCCGATCGGACAGACGGTCGAACTGCCGGGGCTCGACGTCGTGATCAGCGCCAAGAAGATCATCGGCTCGATGATGGGCGACAACCGCTTCCGCGTGGACATGCCGCGCTACGTCGACTTCTATCTCTCGGGTCAGTTGAAGCTCGACGAGATGATCTCGGCGCGCCTCAAGCTCGACCAGGTGAATCACGCCTTCGACGAGATGCGCAAGGGCACGGCCGCACGCAGCGTGATCGTGTTCGACGCCTGAGGGTTTAGACAGCGATGGCCGACACTCGCATGACGCGCGCCGAGCGCGAGGCTTTTCTCGCGGACGTGCGCGTCGGCGTGCTCGGTATCTCGGACGGATCGCGCGGCCCGCTCGCCGTGCCGGTCTGGTACGGCTACGAGCCGGGCGGCGAAGTCTGGTTCGTGACCGAGCGCGACTCGCGCAAGGGCAAGCTGCTCCTGCTCGTAGACCGGATCAGCCTGTGCGCGCAGACCGAGAGCCCGCCGTACAAGTACGTCTCGGTCGAAGGCCCGATCGCCGGCATCGAGCGCGCCGACCTCGAGCGGCACCGGCGCGCGTTGGCGCACCGCTACCTCGGCAAGGAGCTCGGCAACGGCTACCTGGCCGCCTCCGGCGCAGCTGGCGAGGAGAACATCGTCGTCCGCCTGCGCCCCGACCGCTGGCTCACCGTGGACTACTCGAAGGCATTTGGCTGAAGCGAGGCCGGAAGGCAGAACACTTGCGTACTCCTGCGCATTCCCGAGCTATTTCCAAAATAAGCGGGCTACATCTCAGTCCTGTGATAAACTCCGCCTCGGTAGCCTCCATTCCGGAGGTCTTTGCGTGGGTTTCGTCGCCGGAAATGCCGGCCCGGAGCCCAAGGCGAGTAGGGTGCCGCTCCAGTTCTAGGAGAACCAGGCACCGAGGAACATTGTTTTGGGTAAGAAGCTCTATGTCGGGAACCTTCCGTACACGACCAACGACGCGGACCTCCGCGCGGTGTTCGAGAAGCACGGCCGAGTCGAATCGGCGAACGTGATCTCGGACCGCGAGACGGGTCGCTCGCGAGGCTTCGGCTTCGTCGAAATGGAAAACGACGCTGCTGATACTGCGCGCAACGCGCTCGATGGTCAGGACTTCGGTGGCCGCAAGCTCCGCGTAAGCGAAGCGAACGAGCGCCGTGGTCCTGGTGGTGGTGGTGGTGGTCCCGGCGGACCGCGCGGCGGTGGCCCGCGTGGTGGCGGCGGCGGCGGCTTCCGCGATCGCGATCGCGACCGCTACTAGGAACTGACCCCGCGCGGGTGTTTCACCCGCGCGGCACGTCCCTACCGCGTGTCCCCGGTCGTCCTAGCGACGGCCGATGTCCGAGGTGTGCTCGCTAGCGACCCTGGAACTTGGGCTCTCGCTTCTCCAAGAAGCTCTTGATTCCCTCGCGGAAGTCGGAGCCCTGGAACAGCGGCAGGAGCTGCAAGTACACGTGGTGGACGTGATCGTCGAATTGTTCGGCGAGGGCCATGCGCATCATGCGCTTGGCGCCCTGCACGGCAAGCGGCGCGTTCGCAGCAATTTCGTTCGCGAGCGCGCGTGCTTCGTCGAGTAGCGCCTCGTCGGCGACGACCTTGTTCACGAGCCCGAGCTCGAGACACTGGTCGGCGTCGAGCGTGCGCCCGGTGAAGATGATCTCCGCCGCCTTTGCCCAGCCGACGAGCCGCGGCAGCAGCCACGTGCCACCCGACTCGGGCAGCACACCGCGCTTCGTGAAGGCAGCCGCGAGCTTGGCGCGCTTCGCCGCGATGCGGATGTCGCAGCCGAGCGCGAGATCCATACCGTAGCCCGCGGCGCCGCCGTTCAGCGCGGCGATCACCGGCTTGTCGATCGAGTGAAGCACCGTCGGCGGCGCGGTGCGCAGATCGAGCGTGGCCGGCATTCCGCCGCCTCCGCCGATGCCTGCGCCGCTGGTCGCGTCCTTTAGGTCGAGACCCGCGCAGAAGCCGCGGCCTGCACCCGTGATGATCAGCACGCGGACGTCGCGGTCGCCGTTCGCCTCGATGAGTCGCTCGGAGAGCGCCGCGAGCATCGGCCCCGAGATCGCGTTCAGCCGTTCCGGGCGATTCAGCGTGATGGTCCCGATCGGGCCGTCCTTCTCGTAGAGCAGTTCACTCATCGCGTCCTCCGTGGGTTGGTTCCCGACTCTATCAAGCCCTTTGGGTCGCCGTCGGCGCGTTTTACTTTCGCTGGATTTTCGCCTAGGCTCGCGCCATGGCCCGCTACCGAGAGCCGATCCGCGGCCGGGGCACGCAGGCCGCACCCCCGAATCGCTTCGAGAGCGCGGCGCTCGAGCCGGAACCCGAAACCGGCGACGACTTCGACCTCGCGCCCGATCCCCGCACCCAGTACCTGCGCGACGCCTCGCGCTCGGCGATCGCGCACAACCAAAGCCCGGACGTGGGTTTCGACGTCAGCATCAACCCGTACCGCGGTTGCGAGCACGGCTGCATCTACTGCCTGAGTCCGGACACGCCCGTGCTGCACGCGGACATGACGTGGCGCCGGCTGGGCGAGATCCGCGTCGGCGACGTGCTCGTCGGCTTCGACGAGGTTCCGCCGGCGGGAAGCACGCGGAAGCTGCGGCCCGCCATCGTCGAGAACGTGTGGTGGTCGCGGAAGGAGACTCAGCGCCTAGTGACTCGCAACTCCGAGGTCGTGACGACCGCGGAGCACCGCTGGCTGCAGGCGCGAGACTTCCGCTGGTGTCGAACGAGTCAGCTCGCACCGGGGAAGCAGCTGCGCCGCATTCCGTGCGTCGAAGCGCCGGAGATCGACGACGACTATCGCGCGGGGTACGTCGCCGGGCTCTCTCGGGGAGTCAGTAGGGTCGTGGCGGCCTACTGGCGCGTAGCACTCGCCGATCGCGAGCCGCTCGAGCGCGTCGTCGAGTATCTGAAGTGCTTCGGGGTAGAGGCGTCGCTCCTTCCGTCGAAGGTGGAAGTCCGCTCGCTCACTGCGCTGGCCATCGTCGATAAGATCCTCCGCGTCGAGCGCACGAGCGGAAGCTACCGCCGCGGCTTCGTCGCGGGCTCCTTCGACGCGGAGGGCTACGGCGGCGACTCACTTCGAATGTCGCCGGTCGACGTCGGGGTGTTCGAGCGAGTGAGCGGATACGCGGCATCGCTCGGCTTCCGGCTCCGCCTCGAGAAGCGCGCGCGGCGCGCGAGTACGATCCGGTTGGTGGGCTCGGTCGCCGAGCGCATGCGCTTCTTCGCGGTCTGCCGGCCTGCGATCCGCAGAAAATTCGAGGCTGTCTGGGGACGGGAGCCGGCATACGAGCCTGAGCCGATCGAGGCGGTCGAGCCCGCGGGCGTGCGGGACGTGCTCGACATCCAGACGTCGACCCGGACGTTCTTCGCCGCGGGCCTGGCGACGCACAACTGCTACGCGCGGCCGACTCACGAGTATCTCGGATTCTCGAGCGGGCTCGACTTCGAGACGAAGATCCTCGTGAAGCACGAGCTGCCGGAGCTGCTGCGCGCGCAGCTCGCGCGGCCGAGCTGGAAGCCGCAGGTGATCGGGATCTCGGGGGTGACCGACGCGTATCAGCCGATCGAGCGGAAGCTCCGACTCACACGCCGCTGCCTCGAGGTATTGGCCGACTTCCGCAATCCCTGCTCGCTGATCACGAAGAGTCGGCTCGTCGTGCGCGACGCGGACGTTCTGCAGGAGCTCGCGCGACACCAGGCGGTGTCAGTGACCCTGTCGCTGACGAGCCTCGACCCCGACGTGGCGCGCAAGATGGAGCCGCGAGCGGCGCAGCCGCGCGCGCGGCTCGCGGCGGTCGAGGCGCTGGCGCGCGCCGGCGTACCCGTCGGCGTGAACCTCGCGCCGATCGTGCCGGGCCTCACAGATCACGAGATTCCCGCGCTCGTCGCCGCCGCGGCGGCAGCCGGCGCGCGCTGGGCCGGCTGGCAGATGGTCCGCCTACCCTACTCGGTAAAGGACCTGTTCTCGGCCTGGCTCGCCGACCACTTCCCCGACCGCCGCGAGAAGATCCTGCACCGCATCGAGTCGATCCGCGACGGCAAGCTGAACGCGACGCAATTCGGTGTACGGCACCGCGGCGTCGGAGTCTTCGCGGAGCAGATCGCGCAGCTCGTCTCGCTCTCGCGCAGACGGCACGGGATTCCCGCCCACGGACCGGAGCTCTCGAGCGCCGCATTCCACAGGCCGGGCGGCGGGCAGCTCGCGCTGCTCTGAGCGCGGAGCTCTCACGCCTCGCCTCAGCCCGCGGCGTCCGCCTCCGCGCCCACTTGCTCCTCGGCTTCGTCACGACGCATGAGCGACGAGGCGACCCCGGGCCGCAAGATCGAGTACAGAGCCGGCACGAGCGTGACCGCGGCGAGCATGTTGATCGCCATCAGCACGATCAGGAGCTGCGCCATCTCGGCCTGGAAGCGCAGGTTCGAGAACACCCAGAAGCCGATGCCTCCGACCACGGTCGTGCCGGTGAACGTGACCGCCATGCCCGTCGTGCGCACCGCCGTGCGAATCGCCTCGTCGAGATTCCGGTGCACCGCCATCTCCTGCCGGATGCGGTCGACGATGTAGATCGCATAGTCGACGCCGACGCCGACGCCGACCGCCTGAACCGGAAGTGTGTTGATGTTCAGCCCGACGCCGCGCACCGCCATGTACGCGAGCGAGAGCAAGGTCGCCGTCGCGAGCTGTAGGAAAATGATCCCGCCGCTCACGGCCGAACGATACGTGACCGAGTGCAGCACGAAGATCACGAACAGGATCAACGAGATGTTCGCGAGATGGCCCCGCTCGACTTCGTCGTTCACCGCCGCGAGCGTACCCATCGCGCCGCCCGCCATGATGAACTGCACGCCGCGCGTCCACGACTGAGTCGGCTGATAGGTCGGCGCGGAGCCTCTCGCCTTCTGGTCGTCGACGAGCAGGTCCTGCGTGTTGACGGCCACCGCGCGGATGCGCAGCTCGTCGTTCTCGAACCATTGGTCGACGCTGTTCGCGTCCCACTCCGCGAGCCGCGCGGGCCAAGTGAAGTTGTGACCCGGCTTCACGTGCTCGTGTTCCTTCGCGTACTTCTCGAGCGCGCGCTTGCGGAAGTCCTCGATCCACGGCGGCAGACCGTCCTTCGCCGTGGTCTTCACCTCGAACGGGACGTAGTGGTCCTCCTCGCGGCGCAGCACTTCGAGCTTGTGCGCGCGCGCCGGCAAGAGCGGACCGATCATGTAGTAGACGAAGTCGAGGATCCGCTCGCGATCCCAGAAGGGCGCGCCGGCAGCGGCGCGGTGCTCGTCGAGCCGGATCGAGATCGCGCCCATCGGGTTCTTCGCGATGAAGTCTTCGGCGACCGACACCGCCTTGCGTATGGTCTGCCCCTTGTGGTCGCGGTAGATCGCCGTGACCTGCGCAGCTCGGCCGTCGTTCGTGATGATCGACGTGAGCGCGCCGGGCGGGCTGTTGAAGCGCAGGAAGATCAGGATCGCGCGCGCCGCTTCGGGAATCATTTCTTGCTTCGGCTCGCCGTAGCGGAACGTCTTGTTCGCGATGCGCACCAGCGGCACGGGTGACACGACCGCGATCGCGCCCGTGTCGCGGCGCAAGGTGCGCTCGAGGAGCTGCATCTTCGCGAGCACTTCCTGTTCTCCGACCGACTCGTCGCGGTCACCCTCCGCGAAGATCACCAGGTTGTCGGCGCCGCCGAACTTCTCGCCGATCTTTCCGATCGCCTGGTTGAACGGGTGATCGGGCCAGAACAGCGGAATGCCTGGCTTCGCCTCGCCGATCGTCGACCACGCCGCGACCGCTGCGGCCGAAGCGACGAGGATCGTCGCGAAGGCGCCGACCACCAGCCAGCGGCCGCGCGGATCGGTGACCAGCTCGCCGAGGAAGCCGACGATGCGGCGCATGAGCTTCGGCGTGTAGTGCCGGTGCTCCTTGGGAGCGGGCAGCCAGCAGATCAGGATCGGATGCAGTATCTCGACGGTGACCGCGATCGACGCGACCCAGAACGCGCCGAACTTGCCGAGGTCGCGCATCTGCGGGATCGTGGTCACGAGGATCACGAGCAGACCCGCGACGTCGGTCAGGATGCCGAGCGTGCCGGGTACGATCAGCTCGCCCATCGCGATGGCCGCGGCCTCGAGCTTCGCCCGCTGCGCGTCGCCGTAGATCGGGTAGAGCCGCTCGTAGTCCTCGAAGAAGCGCTCGGCCATCTGCACGGTGTGCGAGACGGCGCGCGCGGTGATCAACATCGGGATCACGAGCACGAGCGGATCGAACGCGATCCCCGCCCAGCCCGTGAAGCCGGTGCCCCAGATGACCGTGACGAACGCGGCCAGCATCGGGATCAGGACGCCGTGCCAACGGCGGAAGTACGCCCAGAGCAGCGCGAAGATCGCGGCGACGGCGCCGATGACGGAGAACACGATCTCGCGCGAGTGCGCCAGCAGATACCCGACCGCGAGCGGCTGGCCAGTGATGTACACCTGATGGTGTTCGTCCGCTTCGCGCTTCTGCAGCGCCATCAAGTGATCGAACACGGCGCGGTACACCTCGAGGCTCGAGAGCCGATCCGTCACGAAGCCCGCGGTGATCAGCGCGGCCTTCTCGTCGGGTGAGACGAGCAGCCGCTTCTGCTCGTCCGGCATCAGCTCGTTCACCTTCTGGCGGACCTCGTCGGCGCCCTTCTGTGTCTCGGGCGGATCCTCCATGAGCAGCTGCGCGGACAGCGAGCCGTCCTTCTCGAGAATCACGACGCGCGTCGAGAGGTGCGTGAGCGAGCGCACCTGGTCGTGATTCACCGGATAGGGCGGGAAGCGGCGGTCGAGCTCCGCGGCGATCTCCGCGCGCGTCTCTTTGCCGTCCTTCTGCAGGCGCTCCTTCTCCGCCTTGCGCTCGTCGGTCCGCGCGTCGTAGTCCCAGCCGTCGAGTGACTTCGTGATCGCGTCGATCTTCGCCAGGTTCTCGGGCGTGTAGATCGTGCCTTCGTCGACCACGAGCAGGATCGCGACCGGTGTCGCGTTCCCGAAGTCACCGGCGAACTTGCTCTGCGCGTGAATGAACGGGTGATCCGGCAGCTGCGCGCGCGCGTCGCTGCCGACGCGCACCCTTGGGCCGGGCAGCGGATGCCCGGCCGCCGTCGAGATCGCGTTCAGCGTCGGGTAGAGGAAGAACGCAGTCGACAGGATCAAGAGGAGCGCGATCGGCCCCCGCTGCCTCACGACGAAATGACCGAATCGGGTGGTGGCACGCTCGCTCAATGGAGGCTCCATGCATGGCGCGGATCGACGAGCCCGCGCAGTGTGTAGTCAGTCACCGCCCGATCACCTCGGTCGTCCTTCCAGCGCCGACGGCGATGTCGGCGAATCCGGTGTCGGTCCACGGCGGCACGTCGCCCGGCAGGTGGATCACGCGCGCCTCGGCAATCACTCGTGCGCGGACCTCCGCCGGCAGTCGAGCCGAGAGTTTCTCCCAGCGTTCCGCGAGTGCACCGGTGCCGGTAGCCACGTTCCCCTCCGCGCGCCGATCCGTGGGCTGCGCGCTGACTGCGCTCATCCGCGGGCCGCGCGCTGCTTGCGCGCGGCGGCGCGACACGCACCCTAACCGCTCGGTCGCATCGGCGTCTAGTCGCGCGCGCGCGGGCGGCTAGAGCACGATCTCCGCGATCCTGCGCAGGACCTGCGGGTCATGCGCGGAAACCAAGAGCGTCGTGACTGGCGTTCCCTTCCACGCCGAGAGCCGATCGCGGATGCGCTCGATCGGCCCGACCAGCGAGATCTCGTCCGCGAACGCGTCGGGCACGGCGGCGATCGCCTCGGCGCGCTTGCCCTCGAAAAAGAGCTCTTGAATCCGATTCGCCTCCGCCTCGAAGCCCATGCGCGCCATGAGCTCCTTGTGGAAGTTGTGCTGCTTCGCGCCCATGCCGCCGATGTAGAAGCCGAGCATTGCCTTCACGGGCGCGAGGCCCGCGGCGACGTCGTCGGTGATGCTCACCGCCAGACCCTGCACCACCTCGAAGCCGGGCTTCGCGCGCGCGAGTGACTCGGCGTAGACCTCGGGCCGAAACGGCGAGTAGTAGAGCGGCAGCCAGCCGTCGCAGATCTCGGCCGCGAGCGCGACGTTCTTCGGGCCTTCGGCGCCGAGATAGATGGGCAGGTCAGCGCGCAGCGGATGTACGATCGAACGCAGCGGCTTGCCGACGCCCCACGCGCCCGGCCCGGTATAGGGCAGCGGGTAGTGTTTGCCGTCGTTCGCGACGGGTGACTCGCGGCGCAGCACCTGCCGAATGATCGACACATACTCACGCGTGCGCGCGAGCGGCTTGTCGAACGGCTGACCGTACCAGCCCTCGACCACCTGCGGCCCCGAGACGCCGAGGCCGAGAACTACGCGGCCCCGCGACAGATGATCGAGCGTCAGTGCGTGCATCGCGGTCGATGCCGGCGTGCGCGCCGAGATCTGCACGATGCCGGTCGCGAGCTTGATGCGCGTGGTGTGCGCGCCGATCCACGCGAGCGGTGTAAACGCATCGGAGCCCCACGCCTCCGCGGTCCACACCGAGTCGAAGCCGAGCCGCTCCGCCTCCTGCGCGAGCGCGACGTGATTCGTGGGCGGCTGCGCCTGCCAGTACCCTAACTGCAGACCGAGTTTCATGGGGCGATAGTGTGACATGCTCCTACGCTCGGCTGCGCCTCGCTGCGCGCGCCGTACGGCGCTTGCCCGGCCGGCTCAGGGCGGCCTTCGCCGGCCGGTCGCGTTGTTCGTCGTCGCGCTCGAGAAGACTTCTGGATCCGATCCTCTCGAGCGATGCGATCGAAAGGGCGAGGCCGAGCGAAGGCCGCCCCGAGCGAGGACGCAAGCGGCGCAGCCGCGCGCAGCGAGCCGCAGGCGAGCGCAGTAGATCAGAACTGCTGAAACGTGTTCTAATCCGCGCATGCGCCGCACCCCCCTGGTCACGGTCGCGCGCCCGAGCGCGGCGCCCCCGCCCAAGCTCGTCGCGAGCCAGCTCCGCCGCATGCGGCGCATCGTCGACGCCGCGGTCGGCCTCGCGGAGCAAGGCGGCTTCGACGCGGTGCGCCTGCGCGACGTCGCCGAACGCTCCGACGTGGCCCTCGGCACTCTCTATAAGTACTTCCGCAGCAAGGAAGACATCCTCCTGTTCGCGTTCGACGAGGGCGTGACTCGCCTCGAGCAGAGTCTCGCGGCGCGGCCCGCCGCGGGCGGCAGCGCCCAGGAGCGCGTCACCGCCTTCTTTCGGCGCGCGACACGCGGTCTCCTGCGCAATCCTGACCTCGGCAGCGCGCTGATCCGCGCGATGTCGGGCAGCGAGCGCGAGACGGCGCAGCAGATCGCGGCCTCGAGCCGGCGCATCGCCCGCATGATCGTGGCTTCGCTGCGCGACGACCCGACGTTGCTGCTCGGCGCGCTCGAGGAATTCCAGCCGAGCGCGGACGAGCGCGAGTTCGCGGACGCGCTCACCGGCGTCTGGTTCGCCGCGCTGATCGGCTGGGTGATCGGCGCGGATCCGGATCCCGCGTCGATCCCGCGCAAGATGCGCAGCGCCGCGAAGCTCATGCTCGAGGGGCCGCGCTTCGACGCGCGCGTCTCGGCAGCCTGGGAGGGATGAAGGTTGGCGCAGGGGAACCCGGAACAGGACGCGCCGCTCACCGCGCGACACCATTTGGAGTATGCCTACCGGCGCTCGCTGGGCGCAGTGCTCGGTCGCTTCTTCGGAGAGTTGCGCGAGCGGCGCCTGGTCGGCGTGCGCACGCGCGCGGGCAGAGTGTTGGTCCCGCCGGCGGAATACGACCCGGCGACCGGCGACGCGACGACGGACGAGTTCGTCGCCGTCGGCCCGGGCGGCGTGGTCACGAGCTGGACCTGGGTGACGAC
>JBGQIB010000106.1:0-15659 GCA_041498295.1 bacterium
CTCGAGTGACTCGAGTCCGCGCGGATGCGTCATGCGCACGAGCGGGAAGAGCTCGCGGTTCACGCCGCGCATGCTCGTCGCGTGCGACCAGACCTCGGCTGCCGGCGCCGTCAGGCGCGACGAAAATTCGAACGCGAACCACCTCGCCACGGCGAGCACGCTATCAGGAAAAACGCGGTCCGTGCGCAGCCGGCGCGCATCTGGCGCGCAACTGCGCGCGATCTGCCGAGTGACTGCGTCCGAGTTGCGCGCGAGCTTCCGCCCGCGCCGTCTCGTGTGCACGCTTGACGCTCAACTCCGTGACTGGCGTTACCGATTCAGGAAATGATGCTCAGAGAGCGACAGGTCAGCGCATGAGGCGACGGCGCATCGAAGCGCTGCTCGTCGGCGCCGTCGCCCTCCTCTTGATGGCGGCGCACACGACGAGGGACGCGACGGTGCGCAAAGTCGTCGGCCGGGTCGATGTCGCGGTCGCGGCCGGAGCGACGTGGCGGGCCGCGCAGGTCGGCGACGCGCTGCCGCCAGGCGCGGCGCTGCGAACCGGCGCCGCGTCGCGGGCCGAGCTCCAGCTCGACGGCGCGGTCGTGCGGCTCTACGAGCTGTCGCTCGCGCGCATCCCCGCCGGGGCGGACAGCGAGCGGCGCATCGACCTCGAGCTCGGCGCCGCGAGCTTCGACATCAAGCCGCGCCACGACACGCCCTTCGAGGTCCACACACCGAACACGGTCGCGCTCGCGAAGGGCACGCGCTTCACGGTGACTGCGGACGGCGACGGCTCGACGGTCTCGGTACGGCGCGGGCTCGTCGGCGTGCGCGGCTCGGACAGCATCGCGCGCGAGGTTCTCGTGCATCCCGGTTTCGGCGTGACGGGCGGCACCGGACGGCCGTTTGCGCTCGGCCTCCTGAACCAGAATGGCGATCCGTGGGAGGCTTGGTCGCGCGGCGCCGCCCCGTTGCGCCCACTCGAGCGTCCGGCGGACGCGGCGCAGCCGCCCGCCAGCGCCGAGGGTGTCGAAGTGATGCTCCGCGGCGCGGGCGACGTGGCGCTTCAGATCGTCGCGGAGCGCGGCCCGAAGCGCGTGCGCGTCCGCGCAGCCGACGGCACCGAGACGACTCTCAGCAAGAACGACTTGAGTCAGGTGCTGCGCGGCAACACGGCGGTCCTCGGCTCGAGCCTGCTCGCGACCTTGCGCCTGCGCGGAGTCACACCGGCCGCGTTCGCGCACCAGGTGCTCGACAACCTCTAGCCCCGCGCAACGTCCAGCGCATCTCGAGAGCCACGCGTCGACGCGCTCTAGTGTAGGATCGCGCGAGGCCGCGCCTCACGAAGCTCTCGCGCTCCATCGCCGGTCGCGGCGCGCTCGTGACCGGCGCGGCCAGCGGCATGGGCCGCGCGACGGCCCACCTTTTTGCCGACGAGGGCGCGCAGGTCGCCGTGACCGATCTCGACAAGGACGCCGTCGAGCGCGTCGTCGACGAGATCCGGAGCGCGGGCGGAAGCGCGCGCGGCTGGGTACTCGACGTGGGCAGCGATGCGGAAGTCGCGCGCGTCGTGCCCGAAATCGCGGCCGCGTTCGGGCGTCTCGACCTGGTCGTGAACAACGCCGGCATCGCGCGCTTCAGCGCGATCGACGGCCCCGACTATCTGAGTCACTGGGACGCGTCGCTGAACGTCCTGCTCACTGCGCACGTGCGCGTGATCCGAGCCGCCCTGCCGTTCCTGCGCAAGTCCGACGCGGCGCGCATCGTGAACATCGCCTCGACCGAAGCGCTCGGCGCGACGAAGTACGGCAGCCCCTACACCGCGGCGAAGCACGGCGTGGTCGGACTCACTCGCTCACTCGCAATCGAGCTCGGCCCCGAGGGCATCACGGTGAATTGCATCTGCCCCGGCCCGATCCGCACCGGCATGACCGCCGCGATCCCCGAGGAGCAGAAGGCGGCGTTCGCGAAGCGCCGCACGGCGCTCCTGCGCTACGCCGATCCCGAAGAAGTCGCGCACGGGACACTCAACTTCTGTCTCCCGGCGTCGCAGTACATCACCGGCGCGGTTCTGCCCGTGGATGGCGGACTCACGATTCGAAATGCCTGATTGACCTACACCGCTCGGTGGAGGACGATGGGCGCAAAGGGAGACGCAGATGGGCTTCTTGTCCTGGATCGCGCTCGGTCTGATCGCCGGCGTCTTGGCGAAGCTGATCATGCCCGGACCGGACGGCGGCGGGTTCATCCTGACCACGCTGCTCGGCATCGCCGGCGCGTTCGTCGGCGGCTTCATCGGCACGCTACTCGGCCTCGGGACGCCGGCCACTTTCCATCCCGGGGGGATCGTGCTCGCGACGCTCGGCGCGCTGCTCCTGCTCTGGGCGCATCGCGCGCTGCGCGGCGGGTCGACCTAGCGCGTTAGACTGTTGGGCGTGCGCGCCCTGCCGCTGAAAAGTCGCGTCGCCCTCGTCACTGGCGTGTCTCGCCGCGCGGGCATCGGCTTCGCGATCGCGAAGCGACTCGCGTCGCTCGGCGCCGATCTGTGCGTGCAGGCGTTCGCGCCGTACGACGCGGCGCAGCCGTGGGGCGCCGACAAAGACGGAGTCGACGCGCTCGCGAAGGAGCTCGGCGCGCTGGGCGTGCGCGTCTGCGCGATCCACGCGGACCTCGCCGAGGCGGACGCGCCCGAGCGCGTCGTCACGGAAGCGTGTAGCCGGCTCGGCCGGCTCGACGTGCTCGTCGCGAATCACACGCACAGCACGACCGGCGATCTCGAGGCGCTGCGTGCGGACGAGATCGACCGCCACTTCCAGGTGAACGTGCGCGCGACCCTCTTGCTGACTCAGGCGTTCGCGGCGCGCCACGACGGGCGCTCGGGCGGACGCGTCGTGCTGCTCACGTCGGGCCAGGACCGCGGGCCGCTGCCGGGCGAGCTCGCGTACGCGGCGTCGAAGGGCGCGCTCTCGAGCTTGGTCCCGAGTCTCTCCGCGCACCTCGCGCAGCGCGGGATTACGGTGAACGCGGTGAATCCCGGCGCGACCGACACCGGCTGGGCAACGCCTGCGCTACACAAGGAAGTGCTGGGTCTCGAGCCGCAGGGCCGCTGGGGCGCCCCCGACGACGCCGCGCGTCTCGTCGCCTGGCTCGCCACCGATGACGCGCGCTGGGTCACCGGCCAGGTGATTCACTCGACCGGCGGCGGTCCCTAAGGGGTCACTCGCGCAGGAACGCGAGCGCGGCGCGCGCGAACGGCTCGGCCCCGTCGAGAAGCACAGGCCCGTGGCCGCCGTTCGGCACGACCCAGAGGGCAGCGCGCGGAATCGAGCGGTACAGCTCGACGCCGAGCTCCACCGGGTAGAGCGGGTCTCGATCGCCGTACACCACCAAGGTTCGCGCGCGGATGAGAGAGAGCAGCGGCGGCGTGAAACACATGTCGTCGTAGCTGTGCTGCAGGTCGCGCTGCACCTCGAACAGCGCGCGGATCTGCGCGTCGCCGTGCACGTGGCGCTCGCGCATCGCGCGCCACTCTTCAGCCGGGCGGTCGTCGGGAGAGACCGTGCGCATGATGGCGCGCGCCTGCTCGGGGAAGTACGGCGTCGCGCTCACCACGACCATCGCCTCGATCCGGTCGGGCTCTTGAGTCGCGACGTGCAGCAAGGTATTCCCGCCCATGCTCATGCCGACCGCCTTGCAGCGCCGGATGCCGAGCTGATCGAGCAGTGCGCGCACGTCGAGCGCGCACTGCCGGTGCGTGAGCGCCTCTTCGGGATTCGTCGAATGACCGTGGCCGCGCGCGTCGACCGCGATCCCCTGAAACTCGCGCGCGAAGTACTCGCGCCCGAAGTATTTCCAGTCCTGCGCGCAGCCGCCCATGCCGTGCAGCAACAGGAGTGGTTCGCCGCGCCCCCAGGTCTCGAAGTACAGCTCGATGCCGTTCACGTTCACGGTCTGCGCCGCGCTGGCCTCTTCCATGGGTCCTCCCTCGGGGAAGAGCCTCGCGCGACACGCCGCGAATTGACAGCCTCCGATTTTCCCGAGTAGGCTTTCCGCTCGCGGTTCAGACCTTCGGGATTTCCATCCCCCGCTTCACCGCCGGCCGCGCGCCGATGCGCTCGAGCCAGGCGACCACGCGCGGCAGCTTCATCAGATCGGGGAACTTGAGGTTCAGCGGAAAGCGCAGCCACGGGTAGTGCATGATGTCGCCGATCGAGTACTGACCGGCGAGATACTCGCGGCCGTCGGCGAGGATCCGGTCGATCACGCCGAAGAGGCGAGTCACTTCCGTCTGGAACGTCGCAATCATCTCCTGATTCTTCTCGCCTTCCTTGCGCAGCGCGGCGCCCAGGCGGCCGAGATTGGGGCCGATGCCGCCGGCCTGGAAGAACGCGTACTGAATCGCCTCCATCCGCTTGCGTGCGTCCTTCGGCAGGATCAAGCCCTTCGGGTCGTGCTTCTCGCCCAGGTGGAGCAGGATCGCGCCCGACTCCCAGATGACTTGTCCGTCGTCTTCGATCACTGGGATCTTGTGATTCGGGTTCAGCTTCAGGAACTCGGGAGTCATCTGCTCGTTCTTCCCGAGGTTGACCGGGTGCACCTCGTACGGGATTCCGAGCTCCTCGAGCGCGATCGAGATCTTCTGGCCGTTGGGCGTGGTCCAGGTGTGCAGCTTGATCATGATGCGGGGGCTCCTTGGTTTGGGGTGAGCTCGGGGTGCAACACGCCGAGCAGGATCTCGAGTGACTCGACGATCCGGGGTCCGGGTCGGTTGAAGTATTGATTGCCGTCGAGCACGACGCCGTTTCGCGCGCGCAGGCGCGGCACGCGCTCGAGCTCGGCGCGCGCCTGTGCGAGGCTGAAACCGCAGGGAACGACGACGACGATGTCCGGATCCGCTGCTTCGAGCTCGTCCCATTCGAGGCGCGGCGAGTGCTCGCCGGCCTTGCCGAAAAGCGAGATGCCGTCCGCGCGCTCGATCAGCTCGGGCATCCAGTTGCCGCCGCCGATCAGTGGGTCGAGCCATTCGAGCGCGGCCACGCGCGGCCGGAAGGCCGCTCCTCGGGCTCGAACCGTGACTGACTCGATGCGCGCGCGCAGCTCCGCGGCGAGCGCGGCGCCGCGTTCGGGACGGCCGATGGCAACGCCCACGCGAGTCACATCTCGCAGCACGTCGTCGAGCGACAGCGGCGCCAGCGAGACGATGCGCGGCGCGGCGCCGGTCCACGCGCGCAGCGCAGCCTCGAGATCCGCGGGCGTCGCCGCGCACACCCCGCACAAGGTCTGCGTCAGGATCACGTCCGGGGAGAGAGCGCGCAGTCTCTCGGCGTCGAGCTCGTAGATCGAGAGGCCGCGCGAAACCAGCTCCTCGACCCGGTCGTGGATCGCGCGGCCCGGGGCGCGCGGATCGAGCCGCGGCGACGAGATCGCGGGCAGCGACTCGAGCCCCGCCGGGAAGTCGCACTCGTGCGACCGGCCGACCAGCTCGGCGCGCGCGCCGAGTGCGCACACGCTCTCGGTCGCCGACGGAAGCAGCGAGACGATGCGCATCGGGTTCGTTCTATACTGGCCGGGTGAGGCTCGCAACGTTCACACACCAAGGGGTCACGCGGATCGGGGTCGTCGTCGGCGACGAAATCGTCGATATCGCCGCAGCCGCTCCCGAGATGCCGCCGACCATGGAGCTGTTTCTCGCGCTGGGTGCGCCGGCCATGGAGCGCGCGCGCGTCGCCACGCGCGGTGGTCCGCGACTGGCGCTCGCCGAGGTGAAGCTCGAGGCGCCGGTGATGCGCCCGCGCAAGTTCCTCGCCATCGGGCTCAACTACGCGGATCACATCGCGGAGACGGGGCGGCCGGCCCCGGAGTTCCCCGTCTTCTTCAACAAGCAGGTCACGTGCGTGAACGGCCCATTCGATCCGATCTGGATGCCGCGCGTATCGGACAAGCTCGACTACGAGGGCGAGCTCGCGTTCGTGATCGGCCGCCGCTGCCGCCACGTGCCGAAGGAGCGCGCGCGCGAGGTGATCGCCGGATATCTGATCTGCAACGACGTCTCGGTGCGCGACTGGCAGCAGCGCTCACCGACGATGACCTTGGGCAAGTCGTTCGACACCCATGGCCCGCTCGGCCCGTGGCTCGTGACACCGGACGAAGTCGGCGATCCGCACGTGCTCGACCTCGAGACCACGATAGACGGCGAGCGCCGCCAGAAGTCGAACACGAAGCACCTGGTCTTCGACTGCTTCGCGCAGATCGAGACGCTCTCGACCGCGTTCACGCTCGAGCCGGGCGACGTGATCAGCACGGGGACGTGCGGGGGAGTCGGCGTCGCGATGAACCCGCGCGGCTACATGAAGGTGGGCCAGCGCGTACGGATCGAGATTTCGGGCCTCGGCGCGATCGAGAGCGAAGTGATTCCCGAACCGGCGGATACGGTCAGGATTTGAGGGCAGCAAGCGGAGCCGAAGGCGCAGCGCGCAGCGCGGCGGAGCCGCGCGAAGACCGGGTGGCGCTCGGCCCCGACATCGGCCCGCAGGACGATGTCCCGCGGGGTCGCGCCGGGACCCGGGAATGAACGGGGCCGAGGCGCTGATTCGGACCGCCGCTGCGGCCGGTGTCGAAGTGTGTTTCGCGAATCCGGGCACGACCGAGATGCATCTGGTCGCGGCGCTCGACGCGGCGCCGGGCATTCGGCCGGTGCTCGCGCTGTTCGAGGGCGTGGTGACTGGCGCGGCCGACGGCTACGCGCGCCTGGCGGGGAAGCCGGCCATGACCCTGCTTCATCTCGGTCCCGGCTTCGCGAACGGCATCGCGAATCTGCACAACGCACGGCGCGCGAGCTCGCCGATCGTGAACGTGATCGGCGACCAAGCGACCTGGCATCTGGCCGCCGATGCGCCGCTCACGTCCGACATCGAGTCACTCGCGCGGCCGGTGTCTCGCTGGCTGCGGAAGACGGCGACTCCGGCCGCGCTCGCCGGAGACACGGCCGATGCCGTGGCCGCCGCGCGCGCGGGGGCGGGCGGAGTGGCCACATTGATCGTGCCCGCGGACTGCGCGTGGGGGGAGGCGCCGGGACCGGTCGCGGCGAGGCGCGTGGAGCCGCGGGCGACCGTCGCTGCCGCGGCCGTCGACGCGGTGGCGCGCAGCCTGCGCTCGGGAAATCCCGGCCTGATCCTGCTCGGCGGCGACTCACTCTCGCGGAGGGGACAAATTGCCGCGGCGCGGATCGCGGCGAAGAGCGGCGCGCGCGTTTTCCTGTGTACCTTCCCGCCGCTGGTCGAGCGCGGCGCGGGTCTTCCGCCGTTTGCGAAGTTCCCGTACTTCCCGGAGCAGGGCGTCGAGCTCTTGGCGAAGGTCGGCGAGCTCGTGCTCGCGGGCGCGCCCGAGCCCGTCGCGTTCTTCGGCTATCCCAAGATTCCGAGCCGGCTCGCGCCGGAGGGCTGCCACATTTCGGTGTTGGCCAAGCCGGACGAAGACGCGACCGGTGCGCTCGAGGCGCTCGCCGAGGCGCTCGGCGCGAAGCCGGAAGAGGGGATTCGCGCCCCGCGCGAGACGTTCCCGGAGGCGAGCGGCAAGCTCAACTCGGAGACGCTCGGTCGCACGCTCGCGAGGCTCCAGCCCGAGACCGCAATCGTCGTCGATGAGGCCGCGACTTCCGGCGCGCAGTGGTTCTCGCTCGCCGCGGGCTCCGCGCCACACACGGTCCTGTCCCTCACCGGAGGAGCCATCGGTCAGGGGCTGCCGAACGCCGTCGGCGCCGCGATCGCGTGCCCCGATCGCCGAGTCATCGCGTTCCAGGCCGACGGCAGCGGCATGTACACTGTACAGTCACTCTGGACGATGGCGCGCGAAAATCTCGACGTCACCGTCGTGATCTGCGCGAATCACGCGTACCGAATTCTGAAAGTCGAGCTCGCGCGCGCCGACATCACGCAGCCCGGCCCCGCTGCGCGCTCGCTCACCGATCTCGCGCCGCCCGAGCTCGACTTCGTGTCACTCGCGCGCGGCCTCGGCGTTTCGGGCGAGCGGGTCGGGACGGCGGAGCAGCTCGCCGCCGCGCTCACCCACTCCTTCGCCGCGCGCGGCCCGCGACTGATCGAGGCATCGCTGTAAGTCATGGCCAGCGACTCGACTCCGCCGCGCTCCGACGCGTTCGTGCTGTTCGGCGCCACCGGTGATCTCGCATACAAGAAAGTCTTTCCGGCGCTGCAGTCGATGGTTCGGCGCGGGCGCCTCGATGTGCCGATCGTCGGCGTCGCCAGAGCGGGCTGGGACCTCGACCAGCTCCGAGACTACGTGCGCGGCAGCCTGAAGGAGCACGGCGGCGGAGTCGACGAGGCCGCGTTCGCGAAGTTCGCCAAGCTGCTGCGCTACGTCGATGGCGACTACCACAAGGCCGAGACCTTCAACGCGCTCCGTGTCCAGCTCGCGGGCGCTGCGCACCCGGTCCACTATCTCGCGATCCCGCCGAGCATGTTTCCGGTGGTCATCGAACATCTGGGGCGGTCCGGCTGCGCGACCGGCGCGCGCGTGATCGTCGAGAAGCCCTTCGGCCGAGACGTCGCGTCGGCGAGAGCGCTCAACGAGACACTGCACACGATCTTCGCGGAGTCGGACGTGTTCCGCATCGACCACTATCTCGGCAAGGAAGCGGTGCAGAACCTCGTCGTCTTCCGCTTCGCCAATACCTTTCTCGAGCCGATCTGGAATCGGAACTACGTCGCGAGCATGCAGATCACGATGGCAGAGAGCTTCGGCGTTCGGGGGCGCGGCCGCTTCTACGAGGAGGCCGGCGCGATTCGCGACGTGGTCCAGAACCACCTGCTCCAGGTCGTGAGTCTGCTCGCGATGGAGCCGCCGCTCACCACATATCCGCCCTCGATTCGCGAGGAGCAGGTGAAGGTATTCCGCGCGATCCGCCCACTCAGTCCCGGCGATCTCGTGCGCGGCCAGTTTCGCGGCTACCGAGAGGAAGCGGGCGTCGCGCCGGACTCACAGGTCGAGACGTTCGCCGCCCTCCAGCTTCGCATCGACTCCTGGCGCTGGGAGGGCGTGCCGGTATTCATCCGCGCGGGCAAGTGTCTGCCGACGACCACCACGGAGGTGTTGGTGAAGCTGAAGACACCGCCGCTCGGAAAGGCCGCTTCGCCCGAAACCAACTACGTGCGCTTTCGGCTGAGCGGCGACGTGACCATCGCGGTCGGCGTGCGCGTGAAGCGCTCGGGAGAGGGGACGGGGTCCGAGCCCGCGGAGCTGAAGGTGGTTCACTTCCCCGACGGCAACGAGATGGACGCCTACGAGCGGCTGCTCGGCGACGCCGTGGCGGGCGATGCGTCGCTCTTCGCGCACGAGGACGCGGTGGAGGTGGCGTGGGGGATCGTCGAGCCGGTCCTGGGGAACTCGACGCCGGTGCGCGAGTACGAGCCCGGTACCTGGGGCCCGCCCGAAGCGGAGCAACTCGCGGCGAGCGTCGGCGGCTGGCACTGCCCCGAGTGCGCCGAGCCGTCGAAGTGACTCGCGATCCCGGCGTGCAGGCGGCGGCCGCGCACGCGCTCGAGCTGATTCAAGACGGCGCGAAGGTCGGCCTGGGGACCGGGCGCGCCGCGGCCGCGTTCATCGCGCAGCTCGGCGAACGCGTGCGCCAGGGGCTTCGCGTCGTGGCGGTGGCCACGTCGAGTGTCTCGGCGCGCCAGGCTCGAGAGCTCGGCATCCCGCTGGCCGACTTCGGCGAGGAGCTCGAGCTCGACCTAGTCGTCGACGGAGCGGACGAGGTGGCGCCGAATCTCGACCTTCTGAAGGGCCGCGGCGGCGCCCTGGTCGGCGAGCACATCGTGACCTCGGCGTCTCGGCGCCAGATCATCCTCGTCAGCCCCGAGAAGCGAGTGTCGGGGCTCGGGGAGCGCGGCGGCATTCCGGTCGAAGTGATCCCGCTGGCACGCGGTCCAGTGACTCGCCGCGTGCGCGGGCTCGGCTTGGTGCCAACGCTGCGTCTCGATGCGGATGGCTCGCGCCCGTTCGTCAGCGACAACGGCAACTTGACCTTGGATTGCGCCGTCGCCGCGCCGCTACGCGACGGACTTGCGGCGCGCAAGCTCGAGGCGGAGCTCCGCGCGATTCACGGCGTGGTCGACACGGGGCTCTTTCTCGGCACCGCGGAGCGCGTGCTCGTGGGTCACCCGGATGGTCACGTCGAGGTGCTCCTGCGGTGACTCCGATCGTGTTCCTGCTCGACGTCGACAACACGCTGCTCGATAACGATCGAGTCACCACCGACCTCCGCCGCTATCTGACGGACGCGGGAGGCAAGGAGGCGACGGCTCGCTACTTCGACCTCTTCGACGAGCTGCGCGCCGAGCTCGGCTACGCCGACTATCTCGGCGCGCTGCAGCGCTATCGCGTGGAGCATCCGCGCGACCTCCACCTGCTCGCCATGTCGTCGTTCCTGCTGAACTACCCGTTCGCCGAGCGGCTCTATCCGAAGGCGCTCGAGGTATTGGAGTATCTCGCCGGCATCGGCCCGACGGTGATCCTCTCCGACGGCGACGTCGTGTTCCAGCCGCTGAAGATCGAGCGCTCGGGATTGGGCGCTGCGGTCGGGAAGCGAATCCTCGTCTACATCCACAAGGAGCGGGAGCTCGACGACGTCGAACGGCGCTTTCCAGCCCGAGCACTACGTGCTCGTCGACGACAAGGTCCGGATCCTCAGCGCCGCGAAGCAGGTCTGGGGAAGGCGCCTGACCACCGTCTTCCCGCGACAGGGACACTATGCGTTCGATGCGAGCGTCTCGACCTATGCGCGACCGGACGTCACGGTCGAGCGCATCGCCGAGTTACTCGACCTCGACCTTGCGGCGCTGCGCGAGCCCCGCGGGTGAGCGCAGGGCCGCAGCGCAGCGACGCTCCACTCGAGAAAGGGCTGCGCGTCGGCGCGCTCGGCTTCGTTTCGAGCGTCGTGATCGGCGTCGCCTCGACGGCGCCGGGCTACAGCGTCGCGGCGTCGCTCGGCGTCGTCGCGGCGTCGGTCGCGACCCAGTCCCCCGCCGTCTTGTGGCTCGCGTTCCTGCCGATGCTCTGCATCGCGTCGTCGTACTACGCGCTGAACCGCGTGAATCCCGACTGCGGCACGACCTTCACCTGGGTGACTCGCAGCATGGGGCCGTGGATGGGCTGGATCGCCGGCTGGGCGCTGTTGGTCGCGGATCTTCTCGTCATGGCGAGCCTGGCGCAGATCGCGGGCAGATACAGCTTCCGCCTCTTCGGCCTGGACGAGGTGGCGCGGAGCACCTTCTGGGTCACGACCGTCGTGGTGATCTGGATCGTCGCGATGACCTGGATCTGCTACGTGGGCATCGACGTCTCGGCGAAGACCCAGTGGTACCTGCTCGCGGCGGAGGTGATCGTGCTCGCCCTGTTCGCCGCGGTCGCGCTCGTGCGCGTCTACGCGGGTCACTTTGCGAACTCGGTCGAGCCGACGCTCCACTGGCTGAATCCGTTCGACCTGGCCGCCTCCTCGCTGAACACCGGCGTGCTCACGGCGGTGTTCATCTACTGGGGCTGGGACACGGCCGTGGCCGTGAACGAGGAGACCGAGCGCGCGGAGCACACGCCGGGCCACGCGGCGCTGGTCAGCACCGTCCTCTTGCTCGGGATCTATGTCGTCGTCGCGGTCGCGGCGGAGGCGGTGCACGGGCCGCAGTTCCTGGTCGACAACAAGGACGACGTGCTCTCCGCGCTGGGCCGCCAGGTGCTCCCGTACGGCCTCGACAAGCTGCTGATCGTCGCGGTGCTGACCTCCGCGTCGGCGGCGACGCAGACGACGATCCTGCCTGCGACTCGCTCGATGCTCTCGATGGCCGCTCACGGCGCCGCCCCGCGTTCGATGGGCGCGATCTCGCCTCGCTATCGGACGCCGAATGTCTCGACGCTCTGGATGGGCGGAGTCTCGATCCTCTGGTGTCTCGTACTGTCCCTCGTGAGTCAGCACGTGCTCGACGACTCGGTCACCGCGACGGGGCTCGCGATCTCGTTCTATCTCGCGATCACGGGGCTTGCCTGCACGATCTACTTCCGCAAGGCGCTGTTCAACGATGTCCGCACCTTCGTGATCGCCGGGCTCGGGCCGAGCGCGGGCTTTCTGATCCTCGGCTACGTGTTCGTGCGCTCCTGCATCGACCTTGCCGACCCCGCGCGCTCCGGCTCGGGCGACACGTGGCTGGGTGTCGGCGCCCCGCTCGCGATCGCGATCCTCTCGCTCTTCACGGGCCTGGTGCTCATGGGCTGGATGTGGCGCGTGGATGCGACGTTCTTCCAGCGGCGATCAGAGGCCGCGGAACCCACGACGAAGCTGTGACACAATGAGTGCATGCAGCTCGGCGTGTGGCTCGCCGCGCTCATCGCGTCTGCAGCGATGGCGCTTTCGAACGGCGCCAGCGCGCTCGATCTCACGAGCGCGAGCTACCGGATCCGGGGCTCGAACGTGAACGGCGGCGGCAGCACCGCGATGACCAGCACCGCGCCGAGCCCGCGCATCGGCGCGCTGGGCTCCTCGATCGGCCAGGCCGAGGCGCTCGGCTTCAGCGGCAGCTCACTCACGCTGATCAGCGTCGTTCCAGGCTTCTGGCCCATCCTCGCCGGTGGATTTCCGACGCTCGACTCCGACGCCGACTTCGTCCCCGCGTACCGCGACAACTGTCGCTTCACCTTCAACCCGGGGCAGGAAGATACAGCCGGCATCCTCACCGCGACCCCCGACGGCATCGGCAACGCCTGCCAGTGCGGCGACGTGGACGACGATGGCGACGTCGACGACTTCGACATCAATCGCTTCCGCGACAGTCTCGCCGTCATTCCCGGGACGGCGCTGACTCCGGCCGGGACCGCGAAGTGCTCGGTGATCGAGAGCGCCGGTCCCTGCGACATCCTCTCGACGTCTCGGTGATTGAGCGCGCGCTCGAGCCGCCGCCGCTGCTGCCCGGAATGAGTCAGGTCTGCACCGCCGCCACGCTGCACTGACGCGCCTCCACTTCGCTAACATGCGCACGCCCGCATGGACGCGATTCGCCTCGACCACATCGCCCTCGGACTGCCGCGCGCGCAGGATGCGGTGGAGCTCTTCGAGGAGCGCCTCGGCGGCGTATTCGCGGGCGGCTACGACGGCGAGCCGTTCGGGTTTCGGCAGTGGGAGTTCGCGGGCGGAGGGCGCATCGAGGTGATCTACCCGAGCGGTCCGCCGGGCGGCTTCGTGCACCGCTTCCTCGCGAACGGCGGTCCGCGCGTGCACCACGTGACCTTGAAGGTGCCGAGCCTCGACGCGATGCGCGCGCGCGCGGAGCAGCGCGGCTTCCGCGTCGTCGGCGTGAATCGCAGTGACCCGCACTGGCAGGAGGCCTTCCTCCACCCGAAGCAGGCGCAGGGGATCGTGGTGCAGCTGGTCGAGCAGCCGGAGCGCCCGGGCGGCGACGACTTGCTGCCCGTCGCGAAGCCGCGCGCCGACGCGGCGCGCATCGTGGACCTGCGCCTTTCGGCCAAGTCCGCCGAGGCCGCGCGCAAGCAGTGGGGCGAGTTACTCGGCGGCAGCGGCTTCGTCCAGGGCGACGCGCTGATCTTCCGCTGGCAGGAGTCACCGATCGTGATCGTCGTCGACGTCCGGCCCGATGCCGAGGAAGGGGCGCTCTCGATCGAGCTGCGCGCGCCGCGCGATCTTGGCCTATCGAATTCGTTGTACCCCGGGCTGGGCACGCGCTTCGTGCAGCTCGCCTGAGCCGTGGGCACCAGCGTCGCGTATAGCTGGGGAACGAAGCCCGAGGAGCGCACGCGCGCGTTCCCGTGCGACGCGCTGCTGCCCGGCGCCAACGCCGCCTACTGGCGCGGAGTCACGATCGCGGCGCAGCCGGAGCGCGTCTTCCGCTGGCTGTGTCAGCTGCGCGTGGCGCCGTACAGCTACGACTGGATCGACAACCTCGGCAGGCGCAGCCCGAGGACTTTGACTCCCGGACTCGAGTCACTTGCCGTCGGCCAGCGAGTGATGACGATCTTCGAGCTCGCGTCCTTCGAGCGCGACGTCCACGTGACTCTGCGCCTGCGGCGACCGGGTCTCTTCCCGCCGCTCGCGGTCTCCTACGTCGTCGCGCCCGCGAGCGCGGGCGAGGTGCGTCTTCTCGCGAAGCTGGTCGTCCAGGTCGGGCTGGGCCTGCGCGAACGCATCGCGGCGCGGCTCCTCCCCTGGGGTGACCTGGTCATGATGCGCAAGCAGCTACTCAACCTGAAGCGGCTCGCCGAGGCGGGCTAGAACTTCGGCGTCCGCTTTCCGAGGAACGCGGCAGTGCCTTCCTTCATCTCGGGCGTGCCGCAGAGCTCGCCGAAGATCTGCGCTTCCAGCTCGAGGGCGGCGGCGAGCGGCCGGTCGAGGCCGTCGCGGATCGCGCGCAGCGAAGCGCCGAGCGCGCGCGGACCGTTCGCGAAGCACTCACTGAGCCACTTCGCCGCGCGCGGGAGTAACTCGTCGGGCTCGACGACTTCGTTCACGAGCCCGATGCGCAGCGCCTCCTCCGCGGAGACGTGGCCGCCGTGCAGCACGAGCTCGGTCGCCTTGCCGCGGCCGACGAGCCGCGGCAGACGCTGCGTGCCGCCGAAGCCGGGGAGGATGCCGAGCTTCACCTCGGGCTGGCCGAACTTCGCCTTGCTCGAGGCGATGCGCACGTGACACGCGAGCGCGAGCTCGCAGCCGCCTCCGAGCGCGAAGCCGTTCACCGCGGCGACGACGGGCTTCTCGAGATTCTCGAGGTGCGAGAACACGGCCTGGCCGCGCCGCGCGAACGCTTGCCCCGAGTCGCGGTCGAGGCGCGCGATCTCCTCGATGTCCGCGCCTGCGGCGAATGCGCGGCCCGCGCCGGTGACGATCGCGGCGCGAATCGCGGGCTCGCGCTCGATGCGCGTCGCGGCCGCGTCGAGCTCGGCGAGCAGCGCGATCGAGAGTGAGTTCAGCGCGTCGGGCCGATTCAGCGTGACCCGCGCGATGCCGTCTTCGACCGTGACTTCGACGAGCGCCACCGACTAGGCCTCCACGCCGACGAGCGCGCGCAGGCGCTCGGGTGGCGTACGGTGCAGGAACTCACCCGCGGGCAGTCTCTCGGGATTCTGCGTCTTGATCGCGCGCAACAGGCCGATGAGCACGGGCACCATCTGCTCCGACGAGATCTTCGGGTAGAGCACCTGCGCGATGCGCGTGCCCTCGCGCGACCCGCCCACGGCGATCAGGTGCGCGTTCTTGCCGAAGCCGGTGATGCCGATCTCCGCGGACGGCGGCCGCGAGCAGTGATTCGGGCAGCCCGCCATGCGCACCACCACGTCCACGTCGCCGAGCCCCGCGGCTTCGACCGCGTCGGCCAGCCCCGGGATCGCGTGCTCGGCGTGAGTCATCGCCAGGCCGCAGGTCGGCAGCGCCGGGCAGCCAAAGGTCTGGCGCCGAAAGCGCGACATCGCCTCGGCGGGCGCGACGCCGTGCTCTGCGAGGATCGCGTCGACGCGCGTGCGCGCAGCTGTGGATACGTGGGCGAGGATCAGGTCCTGGTTTCCGGTGATGCGCACGCCGATCTCCGAGATCTCGCGCGTGATCGCGGCGACCGCGCTGCGCATCCGCACCGTCTCGGTGTCCTTCACCCGCCCGCTTTCGACGGGGA
>JBGQIB010000107.1:0-15598 GCA_041498295.1 bacterium
CGCTCGACGAGCTGGCCGCGCGCCGCGGACGCATGAACCCCCGCCTCTCGCGCGAATGGCTGCGCTACCTGGTCACGATCGGCGCGCGCCGCGACGCCGACGGCTGGCGCTGGAAGATCGATCCCTCGATGCGTTTCGGCGGCTTCGGACCCTGGCGCCCCGACTGGTCACTCGAGCGGATGCGCGGCTTCCCGGTTCCGCTGCTCGGCATCCTCGGCCTCATCGAGGAGGAGATGGGCTGGGGAACGACGCCCGACTTCATCCGCCCCTACCTGCCGCGCGACGCGCGACTCGTCGCGTTCGAGGACTCAGGTCACTTCGTGCACATCGAGCACCCGCGCCGCGTCGCGGATCTGGTGCTGGAGTTCTTGGCGTGAGCGTCAAGTTGAGACACAACCGGGTGGAGCTCGCGCTGCACGAGCTCGGCGACGCGACGAGCGGGCCCGTGCTGCTGCTCTTGCACGGACTCGGCGAGCGTACACCGAAGCGTGTACCTGGCGATTGCGCGACCTGGCCGGGGCGCGTCTTCGGTCTCGACCTCACCGGCCACGGCGACTCTTCGATCCCGCGAGGCGGCGGCTACACGAGTGAGATCCTGATGGGCGACGTCGACGCGGCGCTCGCGCGTCTCGGCTCCGCGACCTTGCTCGGGCGCGGGCTGGGCGCGTATCTCGCGCTCTTGGCCGCGGGCGCGCGGCCGAAGCTCGTGCACGGCGCCATCCTCTCCGATGGGCCCGGCCTCGCGGGCGGCAGCGCGCGACCCGGCACACCGCTGATTCCGATGCCCGATCCCGGCGCGCTGGCGCCGCCCGATCCGTTCGCGCTCGTCGAGCTGGCCGTCGACGTGCGCCCGCCCGACTACGCCAGCTCGTTCGTCCGCCAGGCGACCCAGCTCTCGGAGCTCGAGCGACCGATCAGTATCTGCACGCTCGAGCGACCGGATTGGCTGCGCGCGCTGCTCGACGAACCAGGGGTCCAGGAGTGCGAGCTCGCGGACGCGCTCGCGTACTACGCGCAGCCGGCGCGGAGGCGCGGCCCTTGAGTCTCGAGGGCTTCGAGTCGTTCGCATTCACGCACGGCGGAAAGACGCGCACGGTGTTTCGACGCGGCAGTGGGCCGGCGGTCGCGGTCATGCACGAGGTGCCCGGGATCACGCCGCCAGTCGCCGCGTTCGCGGCGCGCGTCGCCGAGGCGGGCTTCACGGTCTACGCGCCGCACCTTTTTGGCACGCCCGGAGAGCCCGAGACACTCGGCTACGCGATCGCGAGCGCCTGCACCCCTCTGGAGGAGTTCCCATGCCTTTGTCACTCAGCAGCGCGGACCTCGAGCGCATCTTCGAGTCGGTGAAGAACTGGGGCCGCTGGGGAGCCGAGGACGAGCGCGGCGCGCTCGGCTTCATCGACGACGCGAAGCGGGCCCGCGCCGCAGCGCTCGTGAAGGACGGGCTCGCGGTGAGCTGCTCGCTCGAGTTCCCAGTGACTCCCGGCCCGGACAATCCAACCCCCGCCCAACACCACATGGTGATGGCCGGCGACGCGCCGGAGGGCTCCGGGATACCGTATCTCGAGACGGCACTAGACTACATCGGCATCTCGTTCCACGGGATGGCGACCTCGCACATCGACGCGCTCTGCCACGTCTTCGTGCGCGGCCAGATGTACAACGGCTTCCGCGCGACGGACGTGAAGAGCACGGGCGCACTGCGCAACAGCATCATGGCGGCGCGCGACGGCATTGTGTCTCGCGGCGTATTGCTCGACATCCCGCGCCTGCGCGGCGTGCCATGGCTCGAGCTCGGGACGGCGGTCGAGCGTGCAGAGCTCGAAGCCGCGGAGCGCGCGCAGAAAGTCCGCGTCGAGGCCGGCGACGTCCTTCTCATCGCGACCGGACGCGACGCGCGGCGCGCGGCGCACGGACCCTGGGAGCCGCTGCGCGAAGGCCTCGCGGGCCTTCACCCGAATTGCATCCCGTATCTGCACGAGCGGCGCATCGCGGTGCTCGGCAGCGACGGCATCTCGGATCCGCTGCCGCCGTCGCCGATCGAGGGCTGGCCGATCCCCGTGCACCAGTGCTGTCTGGTCGCGATGGGCGTGCACCTGCTCGACAACCTCGAGCTCGGCCGACTCAGTGCCGCGTGCCGCGCGCGCGAGCGCTACGAGTTCCTGCTCGCGATCGCGCCGCTGCGCATCGAGCGTGCGACCGGCTCGCCCGTGAATCCGATCGCGATGTTCTGAGTCACTCGCGCGGGTCGAGCCGCACGGTGTCCGGGTTCTTGCGCACGACCAGCCCGAACCACCAATCGACCCAGCCGTACTTCTCTCGGAACGCCTGCTCGACCGCGTGGATCGCTTCGGGGTCCGCGACCATCGCGGCGACGCGCGCCGACGGCGCGCCGCCTCCGCGCGTGAGCTCCACCTTCGGGTTGGCCTTCAAGCGCTCGCCCCAGCCGCGGCCTGGCCGACCCACGCGCACGTACGGCTTCCCGTCGTAGTCGACGACCCACATCTTCGTGTCTTTCGGCGTGCCGTCGGCTTCGTAGGTGCGCAGCACCGCAACCTCGGTGCGCTCACCGGCGAGATACGTGCCGAGCCCGAGCAGCACGAGCGCGGAGAGGAGGATCGCAGCCAGACGACGGAGGGTCATGATGAAACTGTGGCGCGTCGCCCTCGCGCGTAGAACGCAGCGAATCGCTGCATCCGATTCACTTCGTTCGGCTACGCCTCACTGCGCGCACCCGCGCGCGCGGCGAGGGTCTAGCCGACGAGCCAGCGTGCCGTGAGTTGCCCGAGCAGGCAGGCGCCGAGGCAACCGAGCACGGTCACGACCAGGTAGCCGAAGCCGAGACCGAGCGCGCCGTCGCGCAGATAGGTGAACGTCTCGTGACTGAACGTCGAGTAAGTCGTGAAGCCGCCGAGAAACCCTGTCCCGAGGGCGATGCGCACGAGCGGCGACACGCGGTCTGTCGATACCGCGAGCTCGACGAGCGCGGCGAGCAGGAAACACCCGAGCGTGTTCACCGCGAGCGTCCCCACAGGAAAGATCGGGCCGAACGCGGCGAGGCAAGCCAGCGACACCAGGTAGCGCGAGATGGAGCCGACGCCGCCCGCGACGAACACCCAGAGCACCTGCATTCCAGCCATGCGCCGAAGCTATCGCCGCGGCAGGCGCGCGGCGAGAGCCGCCCCGAGCCGCGCCCGCAAGCGCCGCGGAGCGGAGCGCGCAGTGAGGCGCAGCCGAACGAAGTCGATCAGTCTGGTAACCTCGGGGAATGCAAGAGGCGCGCGAGGTAGACGTCGGCGAAGTCGAGGCGACTACCGAAGGCGCGCTCGAGCGCCAATCGCTGCTCGGCTTCTTCCGCGACCGCGACCACACGCGCGGACACATGCTGGTGTCGGTGCTCGTGCTCGCGTTGCCGTCGGTGCTGACGACCGCGTTCTCGTTCGGCCTGTTCCAGATGATGGAGCTCGGCTTCCTCGGGCGGCTCGGCGAGCACGCGCTCGCGGCCGCGGGCTCGAGCGATCAGATTTTGCGCCAGGGACTCATGCTGCTCGCGATGGGCATGTCGGTCGCGTCCCAGATGCTGATCGCGCGCTTCGTCGGCGCGGGGATGGTCGAGGGCGCGGAGCACGTCGCGGGCCAGAGCTTCATCCTCGCAGCCGGGCTCGCGCTGTTTGCGGCGCTCGTCGGCGGCTTGTTCTCCGAAACGCTCGTGCGGCTGGTCGCGTTCGATCCGGAAATCATCGCGCTCGCGACGGTATACGTGCGCATCGTGTTCCTGACGTTCTTCGCGCTGATGTCGAGTCAGGTGTTCGCGAGCGTCCTGAACGGCGCCGGCGACACGACCACGCCGATGATGACGTCGTTCGCGGTCACGCCGATCGCGATCTTCTTCGAGTGGTCACTCACGTTCGGTCACGCGGGGCTGCCCGCACTCGGCATCGCCGGCATCCCGCTCGGCTCGGCCATCGGCGGCGCCTGCGGCGCGGCGATCTCCCTCTTCATGCTGTTCAGCGGGCGCTGCCGCGTACACCTGCGGCTGCGCCATCTGAAGCCGGATCCGGCGATGCTACTCCGGCTCGTCAGCATCGCGTGGCAGCCCGCGTTTCACATGCTCGCGCGCACCCTGATGATCATGTTCTTCATGATCATGGCCGGCCACCTGGGCGGGAAGGTGCAGGCGGCGTACACCGTCGGCCTGCGCATCGAGATGCTCGCGATCATGCTCGCCTTCCCGATCGCGAACGCGTGCGCGACGTTGGTCGGACAGAACCTGGGCGCCGGAAATCTCGAGCGCGCCTGGGGCGCGATCCGCGCGAGCTCCCTCGTCGAGCTCGGCGCGCTCTGGCCGCTCGCGCTCGCGGTGTTCCTCTTTCGACACCAGATCGTGTCGCAGATCGTGCAGGATCCGGAGGTCGCCGCGATGGCCGCCGAGTATCTGATGTACTCGTCGTCGATCCTGGTCTTCTACGGCCTCTACTTCGTGGCGTTCCGCACCCTGCAGGCCTCGGGCGACATGAACTCGCCGATGATCATCTCCGTCTGCTCGGCGGTCTTCGTCGGCGCGCCGCTCGGCTACTACCTCGCGACGCAGAGCGACCTCGGCCCGACGGGCATGTGGATCGCGAACCTGGCCTACGCCCTGTTGAACGCCGGGCTCATGGTCGGCTGGCTGCTCACCGGCCGCTGGACGCGGCGACACAGGAGTGCGTGATGCCCATGCCCAGTGGAGTCGGAATCGTCGACCTGATGCTCGGCATCCCGAGTGACGACCAGAAGTCGGTCTACGACTTCATGCGCCCGCTGTTCCGCGACAAGGAGAGCATCCAGAGCTTCGACTTCCCGGTGCAGTACATGTTCAAGGAGTTTCCCAAGGTCGAGAAGCAGGAGGACTACATCACCTTCACCCTGCAGCTCATGGACAAGTACAGCATCGAGAAGGCGCACATCGGAGTGAGTCGAGAGGGCGTCGTGTCACAGCAGGCGTTGCGCGCGCACCCGGACCGCTTCTTCGCCTCGGCGGGCACCGACCCCAACAAGGGCATGGAAGGGGTACGCGAGCTCGTGTACCTGTACGAGCACTTCGGGATCAAGTCCGTCTCGGCGTTCCCGTGCGGCAACTTTCCGCAGATTCCGATCGGCAACCGCGAGTGGTATCCGATCTTCGCGAAGTGTGTCGAGCTCGACCTTCCGTTCAACTGTTGCATCGGCGTGCCCGGCCCGCGCATCCCGATGGCCGCGCAGCACGTCGAACAGCTCGACGAGATCTGCTGGTTCTTCCCGGATCTCAAGTTCGTCATGCGCCACGGCGCCGAGCCATGGTGTGACTTGGCCGTGAAGCTGATGCTGAAGTGGCCGAACCTCTACTACTCGACCAGCGCATTCGCGCCCAAGCACTACCCGAAGGCGATCATCGACTACGCCAACACGCGCGGCGCAGACAAGATCCTTTACGCGGGTTACTTCCCGGCCGGACTCAGCCTCGAGCGCATCTTCGGCGACATGCCGAACGTCCCGTTCAAGGACCACGTCTGGCCGAAGTTCCTGCGAGAGAACGCCGTGCGAGTCTTCAAGCTCTAGCTAGCGCGCTGGAGCGAATCCGCGGCGGGCGAGAGCGCTACGCCGCTTGGACGCAGTCCCGCAGGCGCTCGATGATCCCCGGCCAGCCCTGGCTCACGCCGGCGCGCGTCTTCGGAGCCGCGTCGAGACGATCGTGAGTCACCCGCAGGAGACAGCGATCGACGCGCTCCTCGATCTCCCAGGTGACACGGCTCGGTGTCTCGAGTCCCATCTCGGGCGACCAGAGCGAGCGCCACGAAGTCACCAGACGCCGCGGCGGATCGATCTCGAGAATCTCGCCGTCGCACATGGCTGCGCCGGTGTCCGACAACCACTCGACCTTCGAGCTGCGCCGGAAGTCCGAGCGCACCTCCGTGCCGAAGAAGTAGCGCCGTGTCCAGTCGGGGCTCGTGATCGCCTCCCAGATCTTCTCGGGCGTGCTCTTGATCTCGACCTCGAACACGAGTGCGGGAAGACTCATCGAGTCTCCTCCTTCTCTTCGAGCGTTCGGCGCAGCTCGAGCAAACGCCGCGCGCGTTTGGCCGCGAACTTCGAAATCCAGCGTTCCTGAATTTCGACCAGCGGCACCGGGTTCAAATAGTGGTGTTTCTCGCGGCCGACCCAACGGCAAGCGACGAGCTTCGCCCCTTCCAATACCGTCAAGTGTTTCGACACCGCCTGGCGTGACATGTCGAGCGGCTCGGTCAGCTCGGCCAACGTCGCGCCGGGCTTCGCATGGAGCCGGTCGAGCAAGTCACGGCGCGACGGATCGGCAAGCGCGCGAAAGACATCGTCCACGGGCGCATCATGAGCAACCGTTGGGTTGCATGTCAAGCGGCGCGTAGACTCGGCGCATGAACGACGAGACCTACTACAAGGACCACTGGGTCGAGATCGAGCCGGAGCGGCTGGACGCGTACGAGCAGATGTTCGAATGGCGGCCACAGAACGCCCCGCTGCTCGAGCCGGCGCGGATCGCGCCCGGGCACGTCGTGGTCGACTACGGCTGCGGCCCGGGCGGGCTTGCGGTCGAGCTCGCGCGCCGCGTCGCGCCGACAGGGCGCGTGCACGGAGTCGACCTGAACGCCGCGTTCCTCGAGCGCGCGGCGGCGCGCGCGAAGCGCGAGGCGGTCGACTCCTTCGTGACTTGGCACCGCGGCGACGGCGACAAGCTGCCGCTCGACTCCGCGCTCGCCGACCGACTCGTGTGCAAGAACGTGATGGAGTACGTGCCCGACGTCGCCGCCACGCTCTCCGAGTTCCGGCGCGTGCTGAAGCCCGCAGGGCTCGCGCACGTGATCGACAGTGACTGGGGTCTGTTCGCGGTCGAGCCACTCGGCGCCGAACGCATGGCCGAGCTCTTCGCCGCGGCCGCGCCCGCGTACCGAACGCCGCACATCGGCCGAAAGCTCCACGGCGCCATGCGCGCGGCCGGGTTTGCGGACGTGAAGATCCAGGTGCTCGCCAGCGCCGACACGAAGGGCCGCATGGCGCCGATCGTATTCAACATGCTCGGCTACGCGCGCGCTTCCGGCCGCCTTCCCGCCGCGACGCTCGAAGCGCTCACGCGCGATCTGAAGCAGTCACTCGCGGACGAGACCTTCCTGCTCATCCTTCCGCAGTTCCTGGTGACGGGGACCGCTTGACGCCCCACGCGTTCCAGTACGTGACTTCGCCCGGCGCGAGGCGCTCCGCGGGCTTCAACACCGCGTCACGCATGTAGCCGACGGGCAAAAGCACCGTCTGAGTCACGCCTTCCGGAATCCCTAGCAGCCGCGCCGCCTCATCCTCGTGCAAGAGGTGCAAGGTCGTCCAGGTCGAGCCGAGGCCGCGCGCTCGAAGCGCCAGCATCAGCGACCAAGCCGCCGGCAACACCGAGCCGTAGAACGCGACCTGCTGCGCGACAGAGAGTGACTCGGGCCGGCCCTCGACACAGACGAGGATCAGGGCGGGCATCTCGTGCATCCGGTCGGCCAAGAGCTGGTACGCGGCCTTGGGCGGCTCGGCGTTCGGCTCGGCCGCGCGCAGCTCGCGATAGTGCGCGAACGCGCGCCGGTACAGCTCGGCGACGGCGCGCTTCTTCTCCGGCTCGGTGATCACGAGGAAACGCCAGCCCTGGGCGTTGCGCCCGGTCGGCGCCTGAGTCGCGAGGCCGATGCACGCCTCGATCAGCTCCGGCTCGATGGGGCGATCGAAGTCGAGCTTGCGCCTCACCGAGCGAGTCGTCCCGAGCACCAGATCGACCGAGTCGAGATCCACGCGCGAAGCTTAGTCGATCGGCGAGCTATGATGGCGCCGTGAGCGACACACAGCGTCCCGAACGCACTCCCTCCCCTCTGCCCGCCGAGGCGCTCGGCCTCGCCGCCGGGCGCGCGCGGCTAGTCGGCCGAAAGATCCTCGTGGTGGGCGCGGGCACCCGACCGAGCCCCGAGCCCGACGCGCCGATCGGCAACGGGCGCGCGATCGCGCTCCTGTCGGCGCGCGAGGGAGCGGCGGTCGCATGCGCGGACGTCGACGCGGAAGCCGCGCGCGACACACTCGAGCGGATCGTGAAGGAAGGTGGCCGAGGTGTGGTCGTGGTGGGCGACGTCGCAGACGCCGCCGCCTGCGAGCGGATCGTCGCGGAGGCGGACGCCGGCCTCGGCGGGCTCGACGGCGTCGTGCTGAATGTCGGCATCGCACGCGGCGCGCGCCTCGCCGGCACCGACGCCGCCGCCTGGGACGAGGCGTTCGCCGTGAACCTGCGCGCGCACTTCCTGATCGCGCGCGCCGCCCTGCCTCGGCTGCGCGCGGGCTCTGCGCTCGTGTTCATCAGCTCGATCGCCGCGCTGCAGCCCGGAACGCGCGCGCCATCGTACGACGCGTCGAAGGCGGGCCTCGCGGGCTTGATGCGCCACGTCGCGTTCGAGGGCTCGCGCCTGGGCGTACGCGCAAATGTGTTACTGCCCGGGCTGATCGACACGCCCCTGGGACGGCTTGCAACGCGCGGGCG
This sequence comes from bacterium, assembly GCA_041498295.1. Taxonomy (GTDB): domain Bacteria; phylum Myxococcota_A; class UBA9160; order SZUA-336; family SZUA-336; genus VGRW01. The sequence goes on from JBGQIB010000107.1 coordinate 8,549, forward strand.
CCCGAGCCGCGCGCGCACGCCCGTGCCGCTCGCGCGCCAGGGGACGGGCTGGGAAGTCGCGTACGCCGCGGTGTTCCTGCTCTCGGACGAGGCGAGCTACGTGACGGGTCAGTCACTCATCGTCGACGGCGGCCTCTCCGCTCTCGGCCCGAGCTAGAGGAGGACGCGCGCTTGCCCACGGTTCGCTCCAACGGCGTGTGGCTGCACTTCGAACAGGACGGCGATCCGAGCTGGCCGACGGTGCTGCTCGTGCACGGCTTCGCGTCGAGCGGAGACGACAATTGGCTCGCGTCCGGTTGGGTGAAGCGCTTCCGCGAGGCGAAGCGGCGTACCGTGCGCATCGACTGCCGCGGTCACGGCAGGAGCGAGAAGCCGCACGACCCCGCCGCCTATTCACTCGACCTCCTGGCCGCCGACCTCGAGGAGGTATTGCGCTACGCGAACGCGCGCACGGTCGATCTGTTCGGTTACTCGATGGGCGCCCGCATCGCCCTGCACTTTCTGGAGCGGAAGCCGGCGCGCCTGCGCTCGGTGATCCTCGGCGGCATCGGCGTGAACGTACTCCAGGGCTTGCCCGAGAACGACGCGATCGTCGCCGCCCTCGAGGCGACCGACCCGACGAAGATCACGAGCCCTGTCGGCCGCGTGTTCCGCGAGTTCGCGCAGTCGCGCGGCAACGACCTGCGCGCGCTCGCCGCGCTGCGCCGCGGCCCGCGCACGTCCGCGCCGAACCGGGACGCGCTCGCGAAGCTCGAGCTCCCGTCGCTCGTTTGGGCGGGCAGCAAGGACAGTCTCGTCGGCGACGTCGCGGGACTCGCGGCGCTGATTCCGGGCGCGCGCACAGCAGTGATTCCCGACGCGGATCACCTGAGCGCCGTCGCGCATCCCGCGAGCTTCGACGCAGTGCTCGGTTTCCTCGCGGACGTGGATCGCGCCAAGGCTCGCTAGCCGCGCCCGGGCGCGAGGCGATACACGACGTGACTGCGCAGCGGATTGCCGGTCGGCACGTTCGGGTGCTCGAACGTCTCGCCGGCGAAGCGCATGCCGATGCGCTCCATCACGGCGCGCGAACGGAGATTCAACGCAGAAGTGAACGACACGATCTCGGGTAGCGCCAGGCGCGCGAAGCCGACGTCGAGCGCGGCGCGCGCGGCCTCGACGGCAAAGCCCCTGCCCCAGTGCTCGGCGGCGATGCGCCAGCCGATCTCGACGCAGGGCGACACCGGAAGCTGTGGCCCCGGCACTTCCAGCCCGACGAAGCCAATGAACGGACTCACTCCGAGCACCTCGAGCGCCCACAGGCCCCAGCCGCGCGCCGCGATCGAGCCGCGGATCCGCGTGGCCAACGCGTCGCTCTCCGCGCGGGAGAGCACTGACGGAAAGAACTCCATCACCGCGGGATCCGCGTTCAGCGCCGTGAACGGCGCGAGATCCTCGTCGCGCCACTGGCGCAATCGCAGCCGCGCCGTCGTGACCTCGATCGGATCCATCCTCACCTCCCGCAAGCGCGACAGCGCCAGGCACGCGTGAGTCGGTCGTCCGGCGCGTGACTCCCAAGGAAGAGCGCGAGGACGAGCAAGAGCATCCGCCGCAATACGTCACCGGACGTCCGGCCTCTCACTCGCTCGAGGGCGTCCGATCCGCAATGCGGACAGAGCTCGCCAGGCGCCGGCGGCAGCCCCGCTTCGGGAATTCCCGCGAGGTCCGCGGAGTGATCGCCGCCGAGTATCTCGCGCGCGGTCTCCGCGTCGGCCTCTCGCACCGCGAGCTTCACGCCGCCGAGCGCCGAGCCCATGAACCAGCGCAACCGGATCTGTGTCTCGTCGAGCACCCACGCTTCGACCACGTACGCCTCGAGCGTCGTCTTCGCGAGCGCCGCCTCGTGCGGGAATCGAAACGTGCTGACGATCTCGAGCTCGCCTTGCCTCACTGACCAGCATGGAGCGCGGATCGGCCGTGCTCGATCCACGCCGCAGCGTTGGGCGGCGCGAACTCACGGACTCGGCGCGCGTAGGCGGCGAGCTCGTGGGGAGTCAGCACGTCGCGCCAGCGGCCGTTCGTGCCCTTGAAGAGAAAGCCCTTCGCGCCGCCTTCGAATGCGAACTCGAAGGGGCCGATCTCGGAGCCGCGCTCGCGCATCGCCTCGAACGTGCAGCGCTCGACGACCGCAGGCCACTTTGCCTCGGGCACCCCGATGCCGAGCCAGTCGGCGAGACGGCGCATCTCGCCCGCGAGGTCTGCCTTCAAGTCGTTGTAGTGCAGAAAGTACAGCCGCGGGTCGTTGCGGCGCGCCCAGAACGACGAGAGGTGCTCGAGGTGCATCGGCTCATCGAGCCAGCGCTGGAAGAAGCCGTGCACGTCGCCGTCCCAGTTGGGCAAGGGCTGCACGCCGTCGGCCGAGGCGCGCGCGTTCAAGTGATCGAGCGCCTTGAAGCGCTCCATGTGATTGCACAGCGACATGAACGCGTCGCGGCCGTCGCGCCCGACCACGACATACTTCGCGTCGGGAAAGAACGGGATGCCGTCCGCTGGCGTGTGTGACTTGATGAAGCGTCGGCCCGTCTGCGCCTGCAGCGTTCCGAGCACCGCCTCGATCGGCATCAGCTCGAACTCGATCCACGGCGAGATCGCCAGGACCGGGCCGGGCGCATCGCCGTCGGGCCAGAGGAGGCTCGAGATGATCGTCTGCGTCCACGTGGTGCCGCACTTCGGCGGGGTACACACGAAGATGTCACCCGGCCGCGGCTCGAAGTTCGCCCAGCGCCGGTTGTCGAAAATCGGAGTGCGGTAGGGGCGCAGCGCGGAAACGTCGACAGGCATGGCGTCATTCTCGGTGAGCGCGCCACGCGGCGCAAATTTCGGTCTATTCTGAGGCGCCATGAGCAACGCGCTTGCCGACGTCGAATGGGATGCCTGTGTGCTCGAGCCACGGCGCGACCGCGAGCTCGAGGCCTACGTCCGGCGCGGGCTCGGCACGGTTCCGTCGACGATCGCCTACTTCGCGCCGGTGCCGTGGGTCGTCCGCTCGATGACCGAGATGAGCCCGATGACCTCGCCGATGCTGCATGTCGATTCGGTGCTCGCGGATCTGATCGGCCTGGTCGTGAGCCAGGACAACTCGTGCCGCTACTGCTTCGGCGTGCAGCGCTTGATGCTGCTCGTGCACGGCCTGCCCGACGCGCGCATCCGGAAGCTCGAGCAAGGCTTCCTCGACGCCGAGATCGATCCTGGCGCGAAGTCGGCTCTCGACTTCGCGCGTAGGCTCTCGCGGGCGGCGCCGCTCGCTGCCGCGAGTGACACAGCGGCGTTGCGCGCGGCCGGCTGGCGCAGCGAGGGGATCCGCGAGCTCGCCTTCCACTCGGTCTTCAACGTCTACATGAACCGGCTCATATCCGCCGCCGCGATCCCGTTCGCGCCGGTCGAAGGGCTCGCCGATTTCTGGCTGATCCGCTTGCTCGCGCCGGCGCTGCGCATCGCGATGCGCCGGCGCGAGAAACGCGCCCGCGCACGCGCTGCGCTCCTGCCCCCGGAGCGGGCGCGCGGGCCCTTTGCGTATCTGGTCGGGGCACTCGACGGTTTGCCCGCGGCGCGCGCGCTGCGCGAGACACTCGACGCCGCGCTCGCCTCTCCTCTGCTGCCGAAGCGCGCCAAGGCTCTGATCTTCGCCGTCATCGCGCGCGGGCTCGACGCCCCGCGCGCGGCGCGCGGGGCGAGCGAGCTGCTCGCCGAGTGCGGATTCACGGACGAGTGGGCCGAGCCGGTGCTGACTCACCTCGGCTCGCCCGAGCTCGACCCGATCGAGAGCGCTCTGGTCCCGTTCGCGCGCGGTACGATTCGCGGCCGGCCCGTGCAGCTGCAGCAGCGGACGCGCGCCCTGCTCGACGTGCTCTCCCCCGAGCAGCTCATCGAAGCCGTCGCGGTGAGCGCGCTCGCGAACGCAGTCACGCGGCTCGGCGTGATGACCGAGGTCTGAAATGTCGTTCGCGTGGCTGGTCGCGCTCGGCTGCGCCGCGGCCGCGGCCGTGCTCGGCGCGCTCTGGCTCCGCGCGCGCCGCGCGAACACACTCGCCCGGACGCGTCTGGGTGCGGCCTCCGCGGAGCTGGAGCGCCTGGAACACGCCTTCGCGCGCTTCGCGCCGATGGAGCTGGTCGAGCGCGTGATCGCGAGCGGAGTGCCGACCAGCGGCGAGCGCAAGGAAGTGACCGTGCTGTTTGCGGACCTCGTCGGCTTCACGCCGCTCTCGGAGAGCGTCGATCCGTCGGCGCTCGTGCGCATCCTGAACGGCTACTTCGAGCGCATGAGCCGCGCGATCACGGCGCATCACGGTCACATCTCTACACTGATCGGTGACGGCATCCTCGCGCTCTTCGGTGCGCTCGAGACGAACCCGTGGCAGACCAACGACGCCGCGCGCGCCGCGCTCGCGATGCGCGCGGAGCTCGCCGGCTACAACTCCGAGCTCGCAGCCGTTGGCCTGCCCAAGCTCGCGCTCGGCATCGGCCTGCACCGCGGCACCGGCATCGCCGGGCTCGTCGGCAGCCCGGAGCTCATGCAGTTCACCGTCGTCGGCACGGTCGTGACCGTCGCCGCGCGCGTGCAGACGCTCACGCGGGAGCACGGTGTCGACATCCTGCTGACCAGCGACGTGCAGCGCTCCCTCGACCCGCGCTTCGCCGTCCGCGCGTTGCCGGTGCGACCACTGAAGGGAATCTCCGACCCGGTCACGACCTTCGCGCTCCTGCCCGAGTGAGCCCTTCCGTCGTGTATGCTCGTGCCGTGAGTACGCGCGACGCATCGGGCGAAGCTCGGAGCGCGATGCGCCGCCTTCAGCACGAGGTGCGCACCCCCATCGGGCAGATCCTCGGCTATGGCGAGATGCTCGAGGAGGAGGCCGTCGAGCGCGGCCAGCACGATCTCGTGCCGGATCTGCGCAAGATCCGCGAGGCGGCGCAGCGGGTGCTCGAGATCGTCGACGGGCTCTTCCATGGCGAAGTCGCGGAGACGCGTGTCGCAGCGACTGCACCCGGCGCGGAGCTCGGGACGGGTGGAGAGTCCGTGGGCGCGCGGATCCTGGTGGTCGACGACGAAGAGTCGAACCGCGACCTGCTCGTTCGGCAACTCGCGCGGCGCGGCTACGCGGTGGAGGCGGCCCGCGACGGACGCGAGGCACTGCACGCGATCGAACAGCATGTGTTCGATCTCGTGCTGCTCGACGTGCTGATGCCGGGCATGAGCGGCTTCGAGGTCCTCGCGGCGATTCGGCGCGCGCGCGGGCCGGCGGAGCTACCGGTGGTGATGGCCACGGCGCTCGACGGCCGCGACGACGTGGTGCGTGCGCTCGAGCTCGGCGCGAACGACTACGTCACGAAGCCGCTCGACATGAGGACGGCGCTCGCGCGGATCGAGGCGCATCTCTCGCTGCGACGCGCGACTCAGAAGGTCGAGACGCTCGCGCGCCAGCTCGAGCTGCATGGCGTATTGCTGCGGCGCACCTTCGGCCGATATCTCTCCGAGGAAGTCGTGGCCGAGCTTCTGGCCCGGCCCGATGGGCTCGACTTGAAGGGCGAGAAGCGCGAGATCACGGTGCTGATGGCGGATCTGCGGGGCTTCTCGTCGCTCTGTGAGTCACTCACGCCCATCGAGGTGATGGCGCTGCTGAACAACCACCTCGGCGCGATGGCCGAGATCGTCGCCGCGCACGGCGGAACCGTGGACGAGTTCCTCGGCGACGCGATCCTGGCGTTTTTCGGAGCGCCGGTCGCGTCGCCCGATCACGCTGCGCGCGCCGTAGCCTGCTCCGTCGAGATGCAGCTCGCCATGACTCGGGTGAACGAGCGCAACCGCACGCAGCGCTTGCCCGAGGTGGAGATGGGTATCGGCCTCGCGACCGGCGACGTCGTGGTCGGGAACATCGGCTCCGAGCGGCGCGCGAAGTACGGGGCGATCGGCACGGCCGTCAACCTGGCCTCGCGCATCGAGTCGTACACGCTCGGTGGAGAGGTGCTCATCTCGCAGGCGACGCGCAGTGCTGCGGGCGCGGCACTGCGCACCGATCTCGAGCGCGAGGTCCACCCCAAGGGCTTCGAGTCACCGATCCGCATCTACCGCGTCGCGGCGCTCGAGGCCATGGAGGGACGCGCTGCGCGGACGCTCGCGCGCGAACGGGCTCCCCTGCTCGCGATGGCTCCGCCTTCGCCCGTGCGCATCGCCTTGCTCGACGGCAAGAATGTGACTCGGGAGCGGGCATACGGCGCGATCGAAGCCCTCTCGCCGAGCGCCGCGCGGATTCGCAGCGCGCTGCCGGTGGACGACCTCGCCGATCTGCGCGTCGAGTTACTCGACGCGGCCGGCGCGTCTCTCGAAGTCCGCTACGGGAAGGTCGTCGAGCGCTCGGCGGAGGGCGGCGGCGTGTTCGTCGTGCGCTTCTCGACCCGCTCCGCGCGGGTCACCGACCAAGCGCGCTAGCGACCCGCGAGCAGTGACTCGATTTTATCGAGCAGCGACGGCAGCTGGATCGGCTTGGTGTCGTAGTCGTCGCAGCCCGCCTCGAGCGCTTTCTCCCGGTCGCCCGCCATCGCGTGAGCCGTGAGCGCGATGATCGGGATCGCCCGCGTGTCGGCTCGCCCCTTCAGCTGCCGTGTCGCCTCCCAGCCGTCGATCACCGGCAGGCTCATGTCCATGAGGATCAGGTCGGGGCGCTCGCGGCACGCGACCGAGATACCCTGCGCACCGTCGACGGCCATGATCACCTCGTAGCCGCGCTTCTCGAGCCTGCGCGACAGCATGTCCCGATTCATCTCGTTGTCTTCCACGACCAGGATCTTCGGCATCGCTCCCCCCGTCAGCTCGTCGCTTCGCGCGTTCGCGCCGTGTGTCCGTGCTCGCGGAGCAGACGGCGCACTTCGCCCAGCAGCTCCTCGCTGCCGCGGCCGCCCTTGTGCAGGATCCGCTCACTCCGCCCGGCGAGCAGCGCGCGCTCCTCGGCCGTGAGCTCCTTCGCGGTGACGACGACGACTGGGATCGCGCGCCACTCCTCACGCTGGCGCAGC
>JBGQIB010000108.1:0-15587 GCA_041498295.1 bacterium
GCCGGCGGCGCACGTACGGCACTCGCCACAGCCGATCACCCCCGAGACCAGCACGCGCTCGCCGCTCTTGAAGCCGCGCACGTCGCGTCCGGTCTCGACGATCTCGCCGATGAACTCGTGCCCGAGCGTGAAGCCGGGCGGCGTCGGCAGGGTCCCGTGATACAGGTGCAGGTCGGAGCCGCAGATCGCGGTGTGCTGCACGCGCAGGATCGCGCCGCGCCCGTCGGGCGGCGTGGGATCGGGAAGTGACTCGAGGCGGACGTCGCCCTTGCCGTGGTAGACGAGCGCGCGATTCATCAGGCCGAGCCGGCCGCCAGATCTCCAGTCACTCCGCCACAGGCGATGAGTCGCGCGCGCAAGGAGCCGGCGCGCGCGCGGCGGCGCTCTCGACGCGCATCGGTGTCACAGAGTCGGTCGAGGACTTCCTGCGCCCAGGCGACGTGGCGGCGCGCCTTCCGCACGATCTCGTCGAGGATCTCGATCGTCGGCGCGTCGGCGATCTGATCGGTCTCGAGCATCGTCCGCTCGTAAACCTCGACCAGGTGCGGAGTGAGCACGTCGAAAACGCCGACCAGCTTCTCGATCGTCTGATCGGGGCGCTCGGGATCGGTCACTGCCTGCACGAACTCGGCGAAGCCTTGGTTCGCCGACTCCGACGCCGAGACGGCCTTTCGCCCGCAGCGCAGCTCGGGCAAGCGTTTGCCGAGCGCGTCGGCCGCCTGCGCGCACTCCCAGATGATCTTCCCGAGGCCCGTCTTCACCGGAATTTCGGGGATCGTCGCGACCCAGCCACCCATCGCCATCATCATCCACTCCTCCGCGTAGCGGAAGTTGCGGATGCGGCGCGCCATCGCCTCGACGTCGTAGCGGCCGTGCAGCTCGCGCAGGTCCGCCGGGACTTCGAAGGCGGAGTAGGGCGCGAAGCTGGTGCGCTCGTTCTTGCCGGTTCCGGGGTAGAGGCGTGTCTCGCTCATGCCGTTTTCTCCGCGGCGGCCTTGCGCGCCAGGTGCTTGATGCGCAGGACCTCGGCCGCCTTGCGCAGTGTCTCGCGCGACGGACCCTCGCCGGAGATCTCCGAGAGCTCGTCGAGCTCCTGCTCCGTGAAGCCCGCTTCGAGGCGGTCCTCGCGCGCGATGCGGATCGCGGCGTCCTCGCGGTCGGAGCGAGAGCCGCCGAAGCTGAACTGCTTATCGACCTGGCGGCGGAACGCCTGGGCGGCTTCGAAGCGCGCGGGGTCGTTCTTCGTGAACTCCTTCACCCACTCACTGCCGAAGCGCACATGGGTCAGCTCGTCGGCGAGCACGTAGTCGACAGCCTGCTGCATCTTCTCGTCGCCCGATTTCTCGGCGTAGCGAATCATGTCGCGGAACACGTCGCAGGCGAGACCCTCGAGGCCTCGATTCACACCCGCGACGCGCAGCGCTGGATCGTCGGAGCACGCGCACTCGAACAGGAAGCTCGACTCCGGGAACATGCCGACGGTTCCGCCGCAATGGATCAGGAGCTTCTCGTAGATCTGCACGTGGCGCGCTTCGTCCCAACACTGGCGCGCCATGTTCATCTTGAATTCCCACGGCGCCTCCGGGAAATCCCAGAGCGAGCGGCCGGCGCCCTCGAGCGCCTGCAGCTCGCCGACGAAGATGCCGTGCATGCGCAGGAGCAGGCGCGTCGCGACCGCCGGATCGTCCGGATGGAGCGGCTCGTTCAGAGTGACGAGCCCGAACGCGGGGCCGTACTCCTCGTAGAGCGGCTCGGCCGCGGTGCCGCGCACGGATACTTCGATGATCGGCGTCAGCCGATCGAACATCTCGACGACTTTGTCGACGTCGTCGGGCAAGGTCGAGAGAACCGTTGCCGCGATGTTGTCCTGGCGGACGAAGCGGCTGTCCCGCGCCAGCTCGTGGTGCGCGATGAAGCGTTTCATGATCTCCCCTTCCACATCGACATCGACTGGAAGGGGAGTTTCGCGCCCCGCCGACGGCCACGTCAACGCGGCCCGCCCGCGGGCGCGAGCGGGATCAGTACTTCCAGGCCGATCCGTCGAAGCGGAAGATCTCCATCACTTCGACCTTCTCGACCAGCTCGGGGGAGCTGGTCTTGGCCTTCTCGACCGAATCGCCCGCCTTGCGCAGGTGCAGCTCGTTGTACACGAGCGTGCCGACGCCCGGCGCGCCCGGCTTCGCGCGCGACTGACAGCGGAGGGCCGTCTTCTCGTAGCCAGTGTACGTGCCGACCACGCGTCCGTTCTGCGGCGCGTACTGGACCTTGGACGCGTTCTGCTGCTCGCGAGCTGCGAGCTTCGACATCCACTCCGCGCAGAAGCTGTCGAAGGTCTGCGCGGCGCTTGCGGCGGGCGCCGCCGAGAGCGCGAACGCGCCGACGGCCAGAATCGTCGCCGTGATCCGAATCAGTTTTCTGCTTGCCCCACTCATCGCGCGAGGCCTCCTGCCGCTTCGTAAAAATCGCCCCTCACACCCGGACCGATCGGCAACTCGGGCCGCGGGTTTGAAGGCCGTTTCGATACAGCGACACACGCCGAGATCATCCCTCGGCGCTTGCAAAAGGCGCAAATCCCGTCATCATGCGGCCGAGCCGGACCAGACTGCGTGCCAGATGCGTGGGTGCGTAGCCGCTAGTTGCATTTCCGTGAGGTGCTTCGAGCGTCAATGGCTGCGGAGTGGGTCCGACCTCTGGAGGTTCCGCCAAGATGAAGCGACTCATGACCCTAGTGGCTGTTGGCGTGCTCGCGTTCGGCTCTGGCTGCGCGAGCCTCTACGATACGTTCGGCAACGCGACCCCGGTCATTTGCGCCGTCGTCGGCGGCGGGCTCGGCGCGGTAGCCGGCGGGGTCGCGTCGAACTGGCGGCACGGCACGGACGATCGCAATGATCTGAACCAAGCCGCGGCCATCGGCGGTGGCGTCGGTGCGGTGGGCGGTGCGCTTCTGTGCGCGCTGAACGCGCCCGACGAAGTGAAGGCCGCCCCGACGGTGCGGGCGACCGCGAATCCGAGCTCCGGAGCACCGCCGCTCGCGACGGAGTTCCGCTGTGTCGGCGCGTCGGACGCAGGGGTCAAGGGTTACTCGTGGGACTTCGGGGACGGCTCGCACTCGACCGACCAGAATCCGAACCACACGTATTCGAGCGCGGGTAGCTACAACGCGACGTGCAGCGTCACCGACAACAACAACATGACAGGCACCGCGAGCGCGCCGGTGTCCGTGGCCGCTGCGGCCGCGGCGACGAAGCGCTCGATCGTGCTGCGCGGCATCAACTTCGACTTCAACAAGGCGAACATCAAGCCCGAAGCACAGGGCGTGCTCGACGCCGCGGCTGAGGTGCTGAAGGAGAACCCGGACGTGAAAGTGCGCGTCAGCGGTTACACCGACGGCATCGGCCCTGAGGCGTACAACCAGAAGCTGTCCGAGCGCCGCGCGAACGCGGTGCGTGACTACCTGGCGAGCCACGGCGTCGATGGGTCGCGACTCACTGCCGTCGGTTACGGCAAGTCGAACCCGGTCGCCGACAACGCCACGGCGGATGGCCGCGCCCAGAACCGGCGCGTCACCCTCGACACGCAATAGCGAAGAAGACGAAAAACCCCGAGGCGTCGCTTTCGCGCGGCGCCTCGGGGTTTCTTCGCTTCTCCTCGGCAGCGGTTCGAAGCGGAGCGGCTAGTACTTCGGGGCCGGTACCGCGTCCTTGGCCGCGTCGGCCGCATCCTCCGCCGCGTCCGCTGCGCCCTGCGCCGCATCGGCCGCGCCCGCCGCGGCATCGGCCGCACCATGCGCGGCTCCCGCCGCCATCTCGGCGACCTTGGCGCTCGCGGTGTCGAGCGCCGCCTTCACCTGCTCGTTGTTCGCGTCGGCGTTCAACGCCGCCGAGCAGACCGGGATGGCCGCCTCGTAGCTTCCGGTGCCGACCAGATCCAGGCAGCTCGTCACGTCCGGGTTCGCCGCGGCGCCGGCATCGGGCGTCGCTGCCGCGCCGACGTCCGGCTTCGCTGCGCTCTCCGACGTCGCGTCACTCGCGCTCGTCGCGGTTTGATTCTCCTTCTGCCCGCAAGCGGCCAGACCGAGAACCGCGAATGCAATCACAACCCCTCGTCGCATGAGACCTCCGGTACGCCCTGAGTAGTGGGCGCGACTGATGCTACACCCCGACCGCGCGCCACAGTAGGGCTGTCGCCGACGACGTTTTCCGACGTGATCACCGTCACCGTTGGCGGCGTCCGACACCGAGCTGCGTAGCCCCCTCCGGTCGGGGGCGGCATCGGTGCGGTCGGGTATCTTTCGCCGCGATGTGGGGGAGCTCCGCGACTCGGGTCGCCGTGTGCCTCGTTTCGACTTGCGCGCTCGCGTGCGCGGCGCTGCCCTGGCCGAGCGGCTACGCGCGCCGCGGCACGGCCGTCGCAGAGGGCGATTTCATCGATCTGCGCGGCGCGGTCCACGTACACACGCGCGTGTCGCACGACAGCAAGGGCGACGTCGGCGAATTGATCGACGCCGCGCTCGGCGCTGGCCTCGCGTTCATCGCGCTCACCGAGCACCCGTACCGAGCCCGCCTTCGCCCCGCGCGCGGCGTCGTCGAGAACGTGATCCTGATTCCCGGCTGGGAGGTGCGCTCCGCCGGCGCCTCGATCCTCGCGCTCGGCATCGAGTCGCGGCGCGGACTGCCGCATGACCCGAAGGCGCTCGTCGCCGAGATCCAGCGCCGCGGCGGCGTCGCGTTCGTCGGTCACCTCGAGGCCTCGAGCCTGGCCGACCCCGCGCTCTACGCCGAGGCCGCGCCCGACGGAATCGAGATCGCGAATTTGCACGCGACGGCGCTCGAAGTGAGTGGCCGCCTCGCGCTCGGAGAGCTATTGCTGCCCGCGCCCTGGGCGCTGCAGAGTCTACTGCGCACACCGGTCGAGAACCTCGAGCGCTACGCGCGCTTGCCGAACGTACATGCGCTGGTCGGCGGCGTGGACGCGCACGCGAAGTTCCGCGTGCTCGGCCCGCTCGGCGGCACACTCGACCGCTACCGCGATCTCTTTCGGTTGCTCACGACTCACGTGCTCGCGCGCGAGCGCAGCGCGGCCGGCGTGATCGAGGCGCTGCGCGCGGGCCGGAGTTACGTCGCCTTCGAGGGCCTCGCGCCGGTGGCTCACTTCGGCGCGGCGCGCACCGCTGCCGGAATCGCGGTGAGCGCGCCCGAGCCAGCGCGCCTCGAGCTCGTCTGCGCGGGCCGCGTCGTCGACTCGAGCGAGGCAGCCGAGGCGCTCTTGCGCGTCCCGCCCGACGCCGAACGGTGTCACGTCGAAGCGTGGCTAGGCTCGCGACTCTGGGTGATCACGAGCCCGCTCGGTTGACCGGGCGGGCCGCGACGAGTTTTGCTGTAATCGCCGCATGCAGAGCGCCCCGGCCGTCTTGCGCTTCGACGACCTCGACAAGTACCTGCTCCACAAGAACGGGAACTACTTGTACAAGGTTCCGTTCGAGGGACGCTGGGCGGTCCTGAAGCTGTACTACGGCAGCGCGTCGCTGGCGCGCTACGCGCTGAAGAGCGCGGGGAATCTGTTGCTCGCGAATCAGAGCGCGGTCATGCCGTGGTCGCGCCGGCGCACCGAGCTCGACTGCATTCGACTGTGGCGCGACGCCGGGTTCCGCGTCTTTGGCGTCTACGACGCCGTCGTCGAGGGACTTCCTCCCGAAGGTCACGCGCTCTACGAGTGGGTCGAGGCGCCGCGCTTCGTGCACTACTTCGCCGACCGCGGTGTGCCGCTCGAGACGCGCCTGGCGACATGGCGCCGTTTCCTGCCCGTCTGGCACCGGCGCCACCAGCTCGCCGTCGAGCGGCGCGAGCCGCGCTTCGTGCACGAGAACGGCGATCTGAAACACGTGATGATCGTCGGCGACGAGTTTCTCTTCTTCGACTTCGAGACCGTCTTCCGCGCGCGCGGTCGCGTGCGTGAGGTCGTGGCGCGCGAGATCCTCTGCTACCTCAAGTCACTGGCGCGCACCGTGGGCGACGAGTTCGACGCGTTCCTGACCGAGACGGTCGCGTCGTATCCGGGCCGCGATCTGCTGGCGTACACGCACGAGTTCGCGTTCGCGGATCCGAATCCGCTCGTGCGTATCGGGCGCCGCTTGGATCTAGCGTTCCGCGAGCGCGCGCAGAAGCCGTCGTCGAAGTACCGGATCGCGGCGCGGCTCGACGGCTTGCTCGGGCGCGGATGAGCGCCGCGATCGGGAGCGCCGTCCGCGTCGGCGGACTCGACGGCATCCTGCTCGCGCGCTCCGAGCGCGGCGACGGCCGACACCAGGTAGTGTTGGTTCGGCTGGACGGTCGCGAGGTCGTCGTGAAGCTGTACGGGCGCAAGCGCGCACACGTCCCGACGGCGCTGCGCGCCTTCGGACACCGCTTCCTCGTCGGAAAGACGGGCCTCTCGGCGCGCGCGCGCCGCGACACCGAGACACGGCTCGTCGGACTGTGGCGCGCGCACGGCTTCGCCACGCCGGCTCTGCTCGAGCTCTCGCTCCCCGAGCCGGTGGTGCAACCGTACGTCGTCCTCGAGCGCATCGACGGCCCGACCGTCGACGCGCTGCTGCGCGATCCCGACGCGGCGCAGGAAAAGCTCGAACCCGCTCTGATCCGCTTCGGCGCGGACTGGAGTCGGCGGCATGGCCTCGCGGAGCGGCTCGACGAACCCGGCCTGGTGCACGCGCACGCGAGCTTCGCGCACATTCTCGAAGGCGGCGGCGCGTGGACCTACTTCGATTTCGAGTACGCCTACACCGATGTGCGTCGGGTCGAGCAGCTCGTCGCGGTCGAGATCGCCGGCTTCGTCGCGTCGCTGCGCCGCGCGGCGGGGGTGCGCGCCGTGCCGCTGCTGCGCGCGCTCGTGGAAGGCTACACCGATCGAGGTCGCCTGCGGCGCGCCGCCGCGCAGGGCGCCGTCGGACGCTTCCGCGGACTCGAGCCGCTCGCGCGCCTCCTGCCGCTCCTGCGCGGCCGCGGTCCCCGCAAGCTGCGCGAGAGCGTCGCGGCGCTCGCAGCCGAGCTCGAGCGCGCGCGCTGATGCGCGCCTAGCTGCGCTCGCTCGCCCCCGCTTCGCCGGACAGCGGCAGGCGCAACACGAAGCGGCCCCCGCCCGGAGAGGTGGCCGTGACGTCGCCGCCGTGGCTGCGCGCGATCGCGCGCGCGATCGGCAGGCCGAGGCCCGTGCCCGCGCCCGTCCCCGCGCGCGTGGAGTAGAAGCGCTCGAAGACGCGCTCGAGCTGGTCGACCGGGAGGCCGTGACCGCTGTCCGCGACCGCCAGCTCCGCGGCGCCGCCACGCTCGCCGACTTCAACGCTGACCTTTCCGCCGGCCGGCGTGTGGCGCAGAGCGTTGTCGAGCAAGTTCACGATTGCCTGGCGGATCTGCGTCGCGTCCGCATCGACTGCGACGCTCTCGCCGCGACACTCGAGTGAAACGCCGCGCTCCTCCGCGATCACGCGCAGGTGATCGACGAGCGCTTGCGTCTGCGCGAGCAGATCGAGCCGCTCGCGGACCAGTGACTCGCCCAGACCGCTCTCCAGTTTCTCCAACAACAGCAGGCGATTCACGAAGCGCACCAGGTCGTCGACCTGCTCGATCGCGACGTCCACGTGTTCAGTAGCGCCGCTCTCGGAATGCGCGGCCTCGAGCTCGAGATGCCCCCGAATCGCCGTGAGCGGAGTGCGCAGGGCGTGCGCGGCGTCCGCGGTGAGACGCCGCACGCGCATCACTTCGGCGCGAATGCGCGAAAGCAGATCGTTCAGCACCGCGGCGAGCCGGTCGATCTCGTCGCCCGACCCAGTGCGCGGCAGCAGTTTGCCGTCGGCCGAGCCGCCGAGCGTGCGCGCCTCGGCGACGATCTGCGCCAGGGGCCGCAGGGAGCGCGCGGCGACCCAGTACGCCGAGAGCGCGCCCAGGACGGCGATCGCGATGAGCGAAGTCACTAGGTTCTTGCGCAGCCCCCAGTACCAGCGCTGCACCTCACTGAGGCTCATTCCGATGCACACGTGAAAGTCGCCCGCCCAAGTCTCGAGCGCGCGCACTTGCTGCGCGCCGCTTCGGCTGCGAGGGTGCGGGAAGTTCCAGTAGAACGGCGTCGGAGACTGATCGAGCCCGAGCGCGCCAGGGAAGCCGGAGTCGGGCACGTTCTTGCTGCGCGCGATTACGCGGTTCTGGCGATCGCGGACCTCGACGAAGAACTCGTCCTCCCGCCGGTGCAGGCCGGCGGTCTGCGCGATCCACTCCTCGAGGTGATTCGTGCCCAGCACGACGCGCAGATCTCCGAGGCCTTCCTCGAGTCGGTCGTCGACTTCCTCGACGAACGTGTGCTTGAAGCGCTGCAGCACGTACACGATCTGCAGCGCGACGAGACTCACGACCACGGTGAAGACCGCGAGCGCGATGCGCAGGCGGATGCTTCGGTTCACGGCGCGGGAGAGAGCATGTAGCCGACCCCGCGACGCGTGTGGATCAGCTTTTTCTCGAACGGCTCGTCGATTTTGCGGCGCAGATAGCGGATGTAGACGTCGATCACGTTCGAGAAGCTGTCGAAGTTCATGTCCCACACGTGCTCGGAGATCATCGTGCGCGTGACGACTTCGCCGGCATGGCGCGCGAGATACTCGAGCAGAGCGAATTCCTTCTGCGTCAGATCGAGCCGCACGCCGGCGCGCTCCGCCTTGCGCGAGAGCAGGTCGACGCGCAGATCGCCGACCTCGAGCAGGCTCGGGCGCGCGGTGCCCCGGCGCAGCAGCGCGCGAACCCGCGCGAGCAGCTCGGCGAACGCGAACGGCTTGGGAAGATAGTCGTCGGCGCCGGCGTCCAGACCGCGCACGCGATCGTCGACTTCGTCGCGCGCCGAGAGCACGAGCACGGGCGTCGCCCGGCCGGCCGAGCGCAGCTCGCGCAGAACTGACAGGCCATCGCGCCGCGGCAGCATGAGGTCGAGCACGATCGCGTCGTACGGGTTCACGAGGCCCAGCCGCAGGCCGTCCTCCCCGTCCACCGCGGCGTCGACCGCGAATCCCGCCTCGCGCAGCCCGCGCTCCAAGAAACTTCGCACCCGGAGCTCGTCTTCGACCACTAGAACCCGCATGGCGTTGAAGGGTAGCCGGTGGGCGGCCCACGCGCCGCGCAACGCGCAGGTCCTCGGGAGTAGGGCCACACGCGAGCCCCGAACTAGGAGATACTGGCCCGATGGATGGGGTGGAGCGGCGGCCTGGACTCGTCGTTGCGCGAGTGCTCGTGGGCTTGGCCCTCGTCGCCGCGACTCTCTGGATTTTGCAGCCGTTTCTCATCGCCGCGATCTGGGCCGCGATCGCCGCCTACATGACTTGGCCGATGTACGCGCGCGCGCGCGCCTGGACCGGCCGGCCGACGCTCACGGCCGTGCTGGTCACTCTGTTCTTCGCGCTGCTGATTGCGATCCCGGTCGGCTGGGTCCTCTTGACGTTCGCGACACAGGCCGGTGTCGTCGCCGACCGCGTTCAGGTCTGGGTCGCCGAGGGTGCGCTCCCGCCGCAGTGGGTGCTCGACACGCCGTGGCTTGCGTCGCGCGTCGACGAGCTGCGCGCCAGCCCGCTCTTCGGGCCCGCGGCCGCGGGCGAGTGGGTCGCGCGCTACGGGCAGGTCGGATCGCAAGCGGCGGTCGCGCTCGGCGGCGGCATCGCGCGCAACGTGCTCGAGTTCCTGGTCTCGCTCGTGGTGTTGTTCGCGCTGTATCTCGACGGCGAGCGCATCGCCGGCCACGTGCGGCGCCTCGCGGTCTTGCTCATGCCGAGCGACGACCCAGAGCTCGTCGACAAAGTCGGCGCGATCGTGAGCGCGGTCGTCTTCGGACTGCTCGGAACCGCGCTCGCGCAGGGCGTGCTCGCGGGCATCGGCTTCTGGATCTTCGGCGTGCCGTCGGCGGTCTTCTTCGGCTTCGTGACCGCGCTGTTCTCGCTCGTGCCCGCGGGCCCCGCGCTGATCTGGATCGGCGCTTGTGTCTGGCTCTGGTCGCAGGGCTCGGTCGGCGCGACCGTCGGCATGGCGCTCTGGGGCGTGCTGCTCGTCAGCTCGATCGACAACGTGCTGCGGCCAATCTTGATCAGTGGCCCGACGCGCATCCCGTTCATGCTCGTGTTCTTCGGCGTCCTCGGCGGGCTCGCGAGCCTCGGGCTCTTGGGGATGTTCGTCGGGCCCGTGCTGCTCGCGGTGGGCTTCGGCCTCTTGGCCGAGTTCCCGACGCGCTATCGGAACGGGAACGCCGGCGGCGCCTGACGGGCGCCGATCGAGAGACTAGAGCTTCACGCTCTCGCCGTCCGTTGCGACGTCCGCTTCCCAGCGAAGCTCGTCGCGCAGCGCGGCAGCCAGCGCCGCTGCGGCGGGCGGCTCGCCGTGCACCACCCAGGTGTGTCGCGGCGGGCGCTTGAAGTTCCGGAGCCAGGCGAGGATCTCCCCCCGATCCGCGTGCGCGGAGAAGCCGTCGATCGTCTCGACGCGCGCCTTCACCGAGACGTCCGCGCCGTGAATCCGCACGCGACTCGCTCCCTCCTGCAGGGCGCGGCCGCGCGTCCCGGCCGCCTGGAAGCCGGGCAGTAACACCGTCGTGCGCCGATCGGGAAGGCGGAGCTTCAGGTGGTGAAGGATGCGTCCGCCAGTGGCCATCCCGCTTCCCGCGATCACGATCATCGGGCCCGTGAGTCGATTCAGCGCCTTCGACTGCTCGGCGGAGCGCACGAGCGAGTAGTTCCGGCAGCTGAGGGGAGAGCGGTGCTGGTCGGTGAGCGCGCGCATGTCCAGATCGTGGTCCTCGGGGTGTCTGCAGTAGATCTCGGTCACCTGGATGGCCATCGGGCTGTCGATGAAGACGGGCAGCATCGGAATCCGCCCGGCGTCCTCGAGCCGGCGCAAGGTCCAGATCAACTCTTGGGTTCGGCCGACCGCGAAGGACGGGATGAGCAGGGTTCCCTCGCGCTCAGCGGTGGAGGTCACGATCGCCGCAAGCCGCTCGACTTCGTCGCGGGGATGCGCGCGATCGCCGTAGGTGGACTCGACGAGTAGGAAGTCCGCGGACTCGACCGGCTCGGGATCGCGCAAGATCGGCCGGCCGGGACGGCCGAGGTCACCGGAGTGGACCAGGTGAACCGCCGGGCTCGCGCCGAGGATCAGCTCCACCGTGGCGGCTCCGAGAATGTGACCCGCGCGGCGAAGGATCACGCGCACGTCGTCGCTGATCGCGAACTCGTCGCCGTAGTGGCGCGTCTTTACGAGGCGAAGCGCCGCCTCGACGTCCGCGACGCCGTACAGCGGCAGCGCCGGGTGGTGCTTCGAGTAGCCGTGACGATTCGCGCGCTCCGCGTCCTCCTCTTGCAACTTCGCGGAGTCACGCAGGAGTATCTCGAGCAAGTCGGCGGTCCCGGGCGTACAGTAGACCGGGCCGCGAAATCCCTCGCGCACGATGAGCGGCAAGTAACCTGAGTGATCGATGTGCGCGTGACTCAGCACGATCGCATCGAGCAGACGGACGTCGAACGGTGCTTGCGCCCAGTTCCGGAGTCGCAGGTCCTTGCGACCCTGAAACAGGCCGCAGTCGAGCAGTACGCGCGAATTTCTCTGCTCGAGGAGGAACTTCGATCCAGTCACGGTGCCCGCGGCACCGAGGAAGCGCAGGCTCGCCCGATCGCTCACTTGGCGCCTCTGCCTGCGGTCCGGGGCCGTTCGTGGAGTCGAGGCTTGTGTTGGGCTGCGCACAGGTTCTCGTGGCAGCGCCGCACGATCTCCACCGCTTCCTCCGGGCTCGAGAACTCGCGAATCTGCCGGCGATCGTGCGCCGAGATCGCGCCGTGCTCGACCATCTCGTCGAGCTGGCGCAAGAGCCCGCTCCAGTACGGATCGGAGAAGAGAAGAATCGGAAAGTGCGGGATCTTGTGTGTCTGCACCAATGTCAGCGCTTCGAAGGCCTCGTCCAGCGTGCCGAATCCGCCGGGAAAGATGAGGAACGCGCACGAGTAGCGAACGAACATGAGCTTGCGCGCGAAGAAGTAGTGGAACCGGCACTCGCGCTCGACGAACGCGTTGGTGGCTTGCTCGTCGGGCAGCTCGATCGTCAACCCGACCGAGACGCCGCCGCCATCCGCGCAGCCGCGGCTCGCAGCCTCCATCACGCCGGGTCCACCGCCGGTCAGCACATCGAAGCCCGCGCTCGCCAACGCGCGCGCAACGCCGCGGGCGGCTCCATAAACCAGGTCCTCGCGCGCCGCGCGCGCGGAGCCGAAGATCGACACCGCCGGCTCGACGTCGCAGAGCGTCGCGAAGCCGCGCTCGAGCTCCGCGGAGATGCGCACGAGGCGCGCGCGGTCGTCGCGAGAAACTCCCCAGCCGACGCTTTCGAGCGCCTCCGGAGAGGTAGACGTCGGATCGCGCATGTGTGCCACCCTTTACCAGTCGCGGCCCCGGATGGTGACACACGGACCGCGTGGCCTCCGGCGTCGGCCTACGAGCAGCCGGCGCGCTAGCACTGCGGAGAGGGGCGATGGTCGAGCATCGGGTTCCCGAAGGGACGACTCCTTGGCATGCGCGCTCGGCGGCGGAAGCGGCGATCGAGCTCGAGACGGACATGCGGCTCGGACTCACGGGCGCGGAAGCCGCTCGCCGGCTGGCCGCCGAGGGGGCGAACGAGATCCGCCGCCAGGAGCGACGCTCCGCGCTTGCGATCCTCGCGAATCAGTTCGCGAGTCTCGTGATCTGGGTGCTGATTGGAGCGGCGCTGCTCTCGCTCGCTCTCGGCGAGCTCGTCGACGGAAGCGCAATCCTCGCGATCATCATCCTGAATGCGCTGATCGGCTTCGCGCAGGAGTACCGTTCGGAGCGGGCGGCCGCTGCGCTGGCGCGTCTCAGCGCCCCGGGTGCCCGCGTCGCGCGCGACGGCGGCGCCGTGGTCGTGCCAGCGCGCGAGGTCGTGCGCGGCGACATACTCGTCCTCGACGCCGGTGACCTCATCGCGGCGGACGCGCGCTTGATCGAGGCCGCGTCTCTGCGCGCGAACGAGGCGTCGCTCACTGGCGAATCCGAACCGGTCGAGAAGAATCCCTCGGTCCTGCCCGAGACGACGCCTCTCGCGGATCGACGCAATTCGGTGTTCCTCGGGACGAGCATCGTGCACGGATCTGCGCGCGCGCTCGTGACCGCGACGGGGATGCGCACCGAGGTCGGCAGAATCGCCAGGCTTCTCGAGACTGCGACGAGCGGCGACACGCCTCTGCAGCGCAGGCTGGACCACGTCGGTCGCCGTCTGGTCTGGGCGAGCCTGGCGATCGCTTTGCTCGTATTCGCGCTGGGCCTCGCACGAGGGATCGCCCCGTTCGAGCTCTTCCTCACCGCCGTGAGCCTCGCCGTAGCGGCCATCCCCGAAGGTTTGCCGGCCGTGGTCACGCTGACGCTCGCGCTCGGCGTCGAGCGCATGGCGCGTCGCAACGCGCTCGTACGCCGCCTCGTCGCGGTCGAGACACTCGGCTCCACTCAAGTCATCTGCACGGACAAGACGGGTACGCTTACCGTCGGCGCGATGACGCTGCGCAAGCTCGTCGCGCGCGGCGACGTCTTCAGCGTAGTCGGCGACGAGCACTCTGCGCTGGGCGCGACTCTCTTCGAGGGAGCGGGCGAGCCGGGGAACGCCCGCGCCGGCATCGAGGAGTTGCTGTGGGTGGCCGCGGCCTGCAATGACGCGGAGCTCGTGGCGCGGGGCGCCAAGTCCGAGATCGTTGGCGACCCGACCGAAGGCGCCCTGCTGGTGGCGGCCGCGAAAGTGGGTATTCGGCGCGAAGGCATCGAGCGTGACTCGCCCAGGCTGGCGACGCTTCCGTTCGACTCCGAGCGCAAGCGCATGACGGTCGTGCGCCGGCTCGGAGGAGCTGCGATCGCGGCCGTGAAGGGCGCGCCCGAAGTCGTCCTCGAGCGCTGCACACACGTGCGGACGGCGAAGGGAACGGAGCTGCTCGACGAGGCCGGTCGCGCCGGGATCCGCGAGTGGGTTCGCCTGCTCGCGAGCGACGCGCTGCGCGTGCTGGCGTTCGCCGAGCGCCGCCTCGACCGGTTCCCGTCGGCTGCGGACGTCGACCGCGAGTTGACCTTTCTCGGCCTCGCTGGACTCCAAGATCCGCCGCGAAGCGATGCGCGCGACGCGGTCCAGCGCTGCAAGCGTGCCGGGATCCGGACCGTGATGATCACTGGAGATCACCCGGATACGGCGCGCGCGATCGCCGTGGAGCTGGGCGTGTCCTCCGCAGGCGACGAGTTGATGCTCGGATCCGAGATCGACGGACTCGACGACGAGTCACTCGCCAGTCGAGTGGAACGCACCTCTGTGTACGCTCGGGTGACGGCGGAGCACAAGCTGCGCATCGTGCGCGCCTGGAAGTCGCGCGGCGCGATCGTCGCGATGACCGGCGACGGAGTGAACGACGCGCCGGCGCTTCGCGAAGCCTCGATCGGCGTCGCGATGGGGCGTGCCGGCACGGACGTGGCGAAGGAAGCCGCGGACATGGTGATCACCGATGACCGATTCTCGTCGATCGTCGCCGCCGTCGAGGAGGGCCGCGGGATCTTCGACAACATCCGCAAGACGCTCGGTTACCTGTTGGCGGGGAACGCAGCGGAGCTCGCCGTCATGGTGATGGCGACGTTGATCGGGACGCATTTGCCGCTGCTGCCGGTACAGCTGCTCTGGATCAATCTCGTGACCGACGGTCTCCCGGCGCTCGCCCTCGCGACCGATCCGATCGATCCAGACGTGCTCGCAAGACCGCCGCGCCGCCCGGACTCGCCCTTCGCCGACCGCCGCCTCGTCGTTTCGATCCTGGCCACAGCCGCTCTCACGGCCGCCGTGACCTTCGGGACCTTCATTTATGAGCTCCGCGCCGGCTCGAGCCTCGCCGCCGCGCGCAACGCGGCGTTCTCCGTGCTCGTCTT
Source organism: bacterium (assembly GCA_041498295.1). Lineage (GTDB taxonomy): Bacteria > Myxococcota_A > UBA9160 > SZUA-336 > SZUA-336 > VGRW01. The sequence goes on from JBGQIB010000108.1 coordinate 14,973, forward strand.
CGCAGAGCTGATGCGCGCATTCGGCGCGCGCAGCGAGACGCGGGGAATCTGGGAGCTCGGGTTGTTCTCGAACCTGCGCCTGTTCGCGGTCGTGGCGGCGAGCTTCGCGCTGCAGCTGGTCATCCAGCGCTACTCACTCGCGGAGGAGCTGTTTCAGACCCAGCCGATCAGCCTTGCCCAGTGCGGCGCTTGGGTCGCCCTCGGCGCGGTGCCGCTCGCGGCCCTCGAGCTTTCGAAGCTCGTGGGTGCCCGTCAGACCAAGGGGAAGCGGCGCACCTCGTCCGGTCCGAGGTAGGTGCCGTCCTGCCAGGTGCGCTCGAGGCGGCGCGCGCGGATGCGCCAGCCCTCGGGCGTGCGCGCGAGCTCGTCGCGGTACACGCTGCCCTCGGTGACGCGGATCTCCGCGCCGTCGAGGCGCACCTGCAGGTGCGTGCCAGTCAGATAGGACGTACACCGAGCAGTGTCGGCCGAGAGCTCGACGAGCGGATTGGTGATCACGTGCTGCGTGACCTTGAAGATCTGCATCGCCTGCGCCAGCCACGGGCCGAGCTGCGCGAACGAGAGCTCCGCGCCGCGCTCGACCGCGTAGTGGATGCGCGCGTCGGGCGTGAAGAC
>JBGQIB010000109.1:0-15312 GCA_041498295.1 bacterium
AGTGCCCTGGGGGCTCGCCATGCGCAGGTAGTCGGCGGCGTGTCCAAGCTCGGGGTCGGGCGCGAGCGGCGCGACGCCGCGGCGTTCGCGCGCCCACGCCGCCGCGAATACCGCGACGGCGCTGGTGACTTCGGCGTGCACGTCGCCCACGTCCAGCTCGCTCGCGCGCAGGTGCGCGAGCGCGGCGCGCAGCGCCTCCATGCCGTCACGACTCTGGAGCGCGTCGCCCAGTCGCGGCAGGCGCTCGAACGCGCGCACGCGAGCGCGGCCGAGGCGCGCGCGCAGCTCGGCGTGCTCGGCGGCGCTCGGCAACGCGCCCGTCCAGAGCAGCGCGCACAGCGCTTCGAAATCGGAGGCAGCGGCGAGTGACTCCACGTCGTACCCGCGGATCACCAGCCGCCCGCGCTCGCCGTCCACGTCGCTGAGCTGCGTCTCGGCGACCACCACGCCCTCCAGTCCGTTCAGCGTCATCTCCGCTTCCTCCTCGCCCTGGATCTTGCCGCCTGAATCAAGCTTGATCAACGTTGATTCAAGGATCAATATACGGGCCATGAAACGAACCCCGGACGCGATGAGCTCGCGCGAGGCGGCGGAGTTCCTGGGCATCAAGCTGCAGACGCTCTACGCGTACGCGAGCCGCGGGCTCGTGAAGGGGGCGCCCGGCGCGAACGGGCGCGGGCGTCGCTACACGCGAGCGGACCTCGACGGGCTGCGCGCGCGCAGCGCGGGGCCGGCCGCGGGCGCGCTGCGCTTCGGCGAACCGGTGCTCGACACGCGCATCACGCGCATGACGCCGAGCGGGCCCGAGTACCGCGGCCGACTCGCGATCGAGCTCGCGCGCGACGGCGTCGCGTTCACGTCCGTCGCGGAGCTGCTCTGGACCGGCGCCCTGCCTTCGCGGACGCCACGCTGGCCCGCGGACGGCCCCGAGCTCCCGGCGCGCGAGCTCGCGCGCCTGCTTCCTCCCGGCAGCTCGCCGCTCGCGGCGCTGGCGCTCGCCCTGCCCGCGCTGGCCGCGGCCGATCCGCTGCGTTTCGACGCGCAGCCCGACGCGGTGCGTGCGCGCGCGCGGCGACTCATTCCGCGACTCGCGGCCGCGATCGCGCTCGCGCTCGCGCTCGATCCGCGCCGTGTCGGCCCGGCGCTCGCAACCGGCGATCCTGTGCGCGCGCTCGCGACGGCCCTCGGCGTGCCGCTGCGCAAGAAGCCGCTCGCGCTGCTCGCGCTCACGCTCGTGCTCTGCGCCGATCACGAGCTGAACGCGTCCACGTTCGCCGCGCGGGTCGCCGCGTCGACGGGCGCGGATCTGTACGCGTGTCTGTCCGCCGCGCTCGCGGCGTTCAGCGGTCCACTGCACGGCGGCGCGAGCGAGCAAGTCGAGGTGTTCGCGAGCGAGGCGGGTGACTCGACGCGCGCCGCGGCCGCGGTCGCGGGCCGCATGCGCCGCGGCGAGTTACTCCCCGGCTTCGGCCATCCGCTCTACCCCGACGGCGATCCGCGCGCCGCGCCGCTGCTCACCGCAGCGTTCGCGCTCGCTCCGCGCGCGCCGCGCGTGCGCACGATCGCCGCCATCGTCGCCGCCATGGACGAGGCGGGCCGCCCCAAGCCGAACGTCGACACCGCCCTCGCCGCCGCTTGCGCCGCGCTCGACCTCGCGCCCGGTATGGGCGCCGCGATCTTCGCGATCGGCCGCGCCGCTGGCTGGGTCGCGCACGTCCTGGAGCAGGCCGAGACTCCGTTCGTGCTGCGCCCGCGCGCGCGCTTCGTCGGCGACTGACAGACTCCCCGACACCGACGTGTGTGATAGGCAGGCCCCGGAAGGGCGAGGAGGGCCTGCGTGGCCACGACGATGCCGCGGACACTCACTCGAGCTGGGCATCGGCATCACGAGCGGATACGCCACCCTCGGCGCGATTCGTCGAGACGGAGCCGGTTGGCGAGCTCGCGCTGAAGGGCTTCCAGCGGGCGGTTTCGGCGCACAACGTGGTGCGCGCTAGCTCCGCTCGAGCTTGAACACCACCAGCGCCAGCGGCGGCAAGGTGATCTGGATCGAGTGACTCTGGCCGTGATGCGGGATCGGCTCCGCGCGTACGCCGCCCAGGTTGCCGACGCCGCTACCACCGTACAGTGTCGCGTCGCCGTTCAGGATCTCGCGCCACCAGCCGTCGGCCGGAACGCCGACGCGGAAGCGCGCGCGCGGCAGGGGCGTGAAGTTGCAAACCACCAGCACGACCTGCTCCGGGTCGCCGCCGCGGCGCACGAACGCGAGCGTGCTCTGCGCCGCGTCGTTGCAGTCCACCCACTCGAACCCCGAGGGCTCGCAGTCGCGCGCGTGCAGCGCGGGCTCGGCGCGGTAGGCCGTATTCAGGTCGCGCAGCCAGCGCTGCACGCCGGCGTGCGGCGGGGAATCGAGCAGCTTCCAGTCGAGCTCGCCGTCGTGGTTCCACTCACCCCACTGACCGAGCTCGGCGCCCATGAACACGAGCTTCTTGCCGGGCTGCGTGTACTGGCAACCGAGCAACAGGCGCAGGTTCGCGAGCTTGCCCCAATGGTCGCCGGGCATCTTCCCGAGCAGTGACTTCTTCAGGTGCACGACCTCGTCGTGCGAGAGCGGTAGGACGAAGTTCTCGGTCCACGCGTACAGCATGCGAAACGTGAGGTTGCCGTGGTGGAACTTCCGGTGAACTGGATCGAGCGCGAAATACTGGAGTGAGTCGTGCATCCAGCCCATGTCCCACTTGAAGCCGAAGCCGAGCCCGCCCAGGTGCGTGGGGCGCGAGACCATCGGCCACGACGTCGACTCCTCGGCGTAGGTCTGCACCTCGGGCACCTGGCCGTAGACGTCGGCGTTGAGCCGGCGCAGGAAGGCGATCGCCTCGAGATTTTCGCGGCCGCCGTGCTCGTTCGGGATCCACTCGCCGGGCTTGCGCGAGTAGTCGCGGTAGAGCATCGAGGCCACCGCATCCACGCGCAGCCCGTCGGCGTGGTACTGCTCGAGCCAATAGAGGCCGCTCGAGGCCAGGAAGCTGCGCACCTCGTGGCGGCCGTAGTTGAACACGTAGCTCTTCCAGTCGGGATGAAAGCCCTCGCGCGGATCACCGTGCTCGTACAGATGCGTGCCGTCGAAGTAACCGAGCCCGTGCGCGTCGCTGGGGAAGTGCGACGGCACCCAGTCGAGAATCACTCCGATCCCGGCGCGGTGGAGTGAGTCGACCAGGTGCATGAAATCCTGCGGCGTACCGTAGCGGCTGGTCGGCGCGAAGTAACCCGTCGTCTGATAGCCCCACGAGCCGAAGAACGGGTGCTCCATCACGGGCAGGAGCTCCACGTGCGTGAAGCCCTGGGCCGCGACGTACTCGGGCAGCGCGTTGGCGAGCTCTCGGTACGAGAGACTCCGCCAGCGCTCGTGCGGCACGCGCCGCCACGAGCCGACGTGCACCTCGTAGATCGAGATCGGCGCCGAGAGCGCGTTGCGGCCGCGGCGCGTCGCCATCCACTCCGCGTCGCTCCAGGCATGCTCGAGCGTCCAGACGATCGACGCCGTATCGGGTGACACTTCGCAGTGGAGCGCCAACGGGTCGGTCTTGTCGACGCGGAACGCGCCGCGCTCGATCCGGTACTTGTAGCGCGCGCCGCGAGCCACGCCGGGCACGAAGCCGGCCCAGATCCCCGAGCCGCCCTGCACGCGCAGCGGATGTGCAGCTCCGATCCAGCCATTCCAGTCGCCGATCACGCTCACGCGCTCGGCGTTGGGCGCCCACACCGCGAAGAAAACCCCGTCGACACCGTCCACTCGGACCAGATGCGAGCCGAGCTTCTCCCACAGGCGCAGGTGAGTTCCCTCGTTGAACAGATACAGATCCTGCGCATCGAGCAGACTGAAGCCGGTGTCGCCCATCGCCGACCTTTATACTTGGCCGATGAGCTGGAAGCCCGAGGTCGAGGAGCTCCACCGGCGCGAGGAGCTCGCCCGCCGCATGGGCGGCGACGAGCGCGTCCAGCGGCAGCACGACGCGGGCCGGCTCACCGTACGCGAGCGGATCGAGGGCATCGCCGATCCGCAGAGCTTTCACGAGATCGGCGCGCTGACGGGGGTTCCGGTGTACGAGGGCGAGCGGCTGGTCGAGATCCGGCCGTCGAACTTCGTGACGGGAACCGCGCGCATCGCCGGGCGCCGGGTGGTGCTGGGCGGCGACGACTTCACCGTGCGCGGCGGCGCGGCGGATGGAACGGTCGGCTACAAGGCGGGCTACGCCGAGCGCATGGCGCTCGAGCTGCGGCTGCCGATCGTGCGCCTGGTCGACGGGACGGGTGGCGGCGGCAGCGTGAAGTCGCTCGAGACCACGCGCCGCACCTACGTGCCCGCGAATCCGGCGATGGAGATCCTGACCGAGCTCATGTCCACGGTGCCGGTCGTGGCCGCGGCGCTCGGGCCGGTCGCGGGGCTCGGCGCGGCGCGCGTCGTGTTCTCGCACTTCTCGGTCATGCCGCGTGCAACCGCGCAGCTCTTCGTCGCGGGCCCACCGATCGTGCGCCGCGGCATCGGGCAGGACGTCGACAAGGAGACGCTCGGCAGCTCGTCGATCCACACGCGCGAGAGCGGCGCGGTCGACAACGAGGTCGAGAGCGAAGCCGAGGCATTCGCGCAAATCCGGCGCTTCCTGTCCTACCTACCGAGCTCGGTGTACGAGCTGCCGCCGGTCGAGGCCTGCGACGATCCGGGGTCGCGGCGTGAGGAAGAGCTGCTGCAGATCGTGCCGCGCAGCCGGCGCCAACCGCACGACGTGCGCCGCGTCATCGCCTTGGTCTGTGATCGCGACAGTTTCTTCGAGATCTCGCCGCGCTTCGGGCGCTCGGTCGTGACCGGGCTCGCGCGCCTCGCGGGCCGGCCCGTGGGCGTGATCGGCAACGATCCGAAGCGGCTGGGCGGCGCGGTCGACGGCGACGCCGCCGACAAGCTCACCCGCTTCATCGATCTCTGTGACACGTTCCATCTGCCGGTCGTGAACTTCGTCGACAACCCGGGCTTTCTGATCGGCGTCGCCGGCGAGCGCGCGGGCACGATCCGGCGCGGCGCGCGCGCGATCAGCGCGGTGTATCAGGCCAGCGTGCCGTGGTGCTCGATCCTCGTGCGGCGCGTGTTCGGCGTCGCCGGCGCGGCGCACGGGAATCACTCGAAGCTGAACCTGCGCTACGCCTGGCCGTCCGGCGAATGGGGCTCGCTGCCGATCGAGGGCGGCGTCGAGGCGGCCTACAAGCGCGACCTGGAAGCGTCCGCGGATCCCGACGCGCTGCGCCGCGAGCTCGAAGCGAAGCTGGGCGCCATGCGCTCGCCGTTTCGCACCGCGGAAATCTTCGGAGTGGAAGAGATCATCGATCCGCGAGACACTCGCCCGCTCTTGTGTGAGTGGGTCGAGACCGCCTATCGCCTGCTTCCCGCCGAGGTCGGCACGAAGCGGCGGGGCATGCGCCCCTGACTTCAACGGAGGTTCCCGTGTACGAACAGATCCTTTACGAGGTCGCCGATCCCGTCGCGACCATTCGCCTGAATCGACCCGAGCGGCTGAACGCGTGGACGGATCGCATGGGCGAGGAAGTGCGCCACGCGTTCGCGGCCGCGGAGGCGGACAAGAGCGTGGTGGGCATCGTGCTGACGGGCGCGGGCCGCGGCTTCTGCGCGGGCGCGGACCTGAAGAACCTGCAGGCCATCAGTACCGAGGGCCGCGGCGGGGTCGAACGCCGCGGGGGCGTGCGCGCGGCAGCGGCGCTCGCGGCCGACCCGGGCGATCCCGAGATGGGTGACTCGTTCCGCAAGACCTACTCGTATCTCATGTCGGTGCGCAAGCCGATCATCGCCGCGATCAACGGACCCTGCGCGGGCATGGCGATGCCGATCGCGCTGTTCTGCGATCTGCGCTTCGCGTCAGAGAGCGCGACCTTCACGACCGCGTTCGTGCGCCGCGGGTTGATCGCGGAGTGGGGTCTCTCCTGGACCTTGCCGCGGCTCGTCGGAACCGCGCACGCGCTCGACCTCTTGCTCTCGGGGCGCAAGATCGACGCGCGCGAGGCGGAGCGCATCGGGCTCGTGAACCGCGTGCTTCCCGACGACAAGCTCGTGAGTCACTGCCAGGACTACGTGCGCGAGCTCGCGGCGAACGCGTCGCCCGCGTCGATGAGCGTGATGAAGCGCCAGGTCTATCAGCAGCTCACGCGCGAGCTCGGGCCGTCGCTCGACGAAGCCGTCAAGCTGATGGTCGAGAGCTTCAGCCGGCCGGACTTCAAGGAAGGAGTGGACTCCTTCTTAGAGCGCCGGCCACCGAAGTTTCCGCGGATCTGAAGCCAAGGGAAGCGATGCTGCGCCGCTGGCTCTGGCTGGCTCCTTTTGCGCTCGCGTTCGCGCCGACGTCGGCGTGGCTCGTCGGCCGCTGGACGGACGGGATCTATCGAAACGGCCACGGGATTTTCGTGCCGTTCCTGATCGCGTATCTCGCGCTCGATCATCTGAGGGCGGACCGCGATCCGACGCCGCGCGCCTCGGCGTTCGGCTTCGTGTTCCTCGGCCTGGCGGTCGCGCTGCTCATGCTCGACAGCGCCATCAACACGCAGCTCATGGCCGCGTTCGCGCTCGTGCTTGCGCTTCCGGGTCTCTCGCTCGTCCTGCTGGGCGGGGCGCGCACGCGCACCATCGCGCTGCCGCTGTCACTTGGCGTCTTCATGCTGCCGATCCCATCCGGCGCGATCTCGCAGGTGCTTCTCGTCCTGCGCTTCATCACGGCCGTGGGCACGACCTGGCTGGTGCCGCTCTTCGGCATTCCCATCGCGCGCGAGGGCACGCACCTCGCGATTCCGGGGCAGATGATCGAGGTCGCCGACGCCTGCAGCGGCTTCTCGACGCTGTACGCGGCGATTCTCACTGCGATCATCCTGGCACACCTCGGGCGCTCGCCGGCTCGCCGAGTCGCCGTGCTCGCGGCCGCGGTGCCGCTCGCGCTCGTCTGCAACTTCGCGCGCGTGACCTCGCTCGTCTTGCTCGTGCACTACTACGGCGCCGACATCCTTTCGACGCGGATGCATCCGGCGTCGGGCATGGTGTTTTTCGTGTTCGTGATCGGCGCGCTGGTCTGGATCGCCGGTCGCGACGCGTTGCGCACGAGTCCGGGCAATGCGCGCCCGCCGGTCGCCGACCGCTACGGGCTCGCGCTGTTCGCGCTGTTCACGCTCGCGCTCGTGCCGGTGGTGGTGCACTCGTACCTGCAGCTGCGCACGGACGACTGCGCGAACCCGCAGGCGCTCGTCCCCGAGATGGCGCCGGGCAGCGTGACTCCGGAGCGCGACGCCTCCATCCATCGCTTCATCGACGTACACCAGTGGCGCGACGGGCGCTTGCCCGCCTGGGACGGCTCACCCGAGCTCCAGTTCACGGTGATTCGCTCCTACAATCCGAAGCAGCTCTACTACCGCGGCACAGGCCACCTGTGGAATGACATCGAGCGGGGTGGAGACACCTTGGAGTGGATCGACAGCGACGACGTGAAGCTGCCGATCATCCGCTCGCGAACCGAGGACGACAATCGCCGCGGCACGGCGCCGGTCGTGGCCGCGCTGCTCGTGTACCAGGGAGAACCGGTCGAGAGTGGCTGGCGCGCGCAGCTGCGCGCGGCGCCGCGCCAGATGCTGACGGGGAGCCGGCCGATGACTCTGTTCGCGATCCGCGGGAGTCCCACCTCTCCCGAGCAGCGCGCGGCCGCCGAGAAGCGCGCGAATCAGTGGCTCGTCGACTCGTGGCGCACTTACCGAGCGATCTGCGGCAAGTGACTCGCGCGCGCGGCGCGCAGGCGAGGAAGCACGTCGCGGGCGAGCGCCTCGGCAACTAGGCGCCCGTAGATGCGCGCGCCGGCATCGTTCACGTGCATGCCGTCGTAGTAGACCTTCTCGGGAGCGAGAAATTCCGGCTCGGCTTGCACGAGCGCCGCGAGGTCGACGAGGGCCACGCCCTCCTCTCGGCCGATCGCGCGCATGCGCTCGTTGAAGACCGCGAGCTCGTCGACGTCGGCCCACGGCGGCGTGAGCTCGTTGCGGAGCCTCGACAGCGGCTCGGTGATCAGCACAGGCTCGCTGCCCAAGGCGCGCGCCGTGCGCAGCCACGCGCGCACCTGCTCCTGGTATGGCCCGGGGTCCGGCTGGGTCGGCGCCGGGTTGGGGCGCGGTGCCTCGCGCTCGAACCCGCTGAAGCGGCGCACGAGCCCGGCGACGGACGAGTGCGCGGACGACGCTTCGAGGAGCCAGCGCGCACCGGCGCGCCAACCGTCGGGCTTCGGCGCGCGCAATGCGTAGCCGCCTTCGGCGAGTAGCCCGGCGTCGTTGATCGCGTGCATCAGGAGCACGACGTCGGGGCGGTCCCGCGACACGATCTCGACGAGATTCACGAGCGCGTCGTGCGCGGTATTGCCGGCGCGGCCCGCGTTCAGCGCGTTCACGCGGAAGCCGAGCGGCTCGAGCTGCACGGCGACCTGATTCGGCCAGCGCAGATCCTCTTGCACGACGAGACACTCCGTCGTCGAGCCACCCTGAAACGCGAGCGTGAACTCGGGGTCGGCGAAGCGCTTCGTGGGCTCGATGTAGCCGCGCGAGTCGGTGCGGAAGCGGACCTTCGGCGGATCGAGGTGCAGCGCGCTGCGATCGAGCTCGCGGTCCGCGCCGGCGTGCTGCGTGCGCAGGATCAACACGAGATCGGGTGACTCGCGCGCGAACGGATTGGTCCACACGGCGCGCAGGAGCCCCTCGTAGAGGGCGAGCGTCAGCGCGATCGCGGCCAGCACGAACGCGAGCTTACGCACGCTCGCGACTCACAGTACCGGTGAGGAGCTCTCGAGCGGCTCGTTCAAGAGATAGCTGCGGTTCGAGTACACGCGCCGGAAGCCGAGCCGCTCGTACACGCGGCGCGCGGCGGCATTCGCTTCGTCGCAGTAGAGAGTCACGAGGTCGTGGCGCTCGAGCATGCGCGCGGCGATCGCGTGCATGCCGCGCGTGGCGTGACCGCGACCGCGCGCCCAGTTGGGCACGAAGACTCCACCGAGTTGCACCGCGGTCGCGCTGGCCGCGCCTACATGCACCTGGAATACGATCTGGCCGCGCACGCGCGAAACCCACCAGCGGCCGTCGCGCACGTCGCGGTGGTGGCGTTCGCGGAAGCCCTGCTCGTCCGCCGCGTAGCGATCGTCGCCCAGGTCCTCGCGGTGTTGCTGCGCGCTGTTCTCCGTGATCTCGTCCGCCTCGGTCTCGCGCGCCGGATCGACGCGCGCGAGCCGCGTGCCCTCCGTACTGCGCTCGAGATCCTCGGCGCGCATCGCGAACACCGGCTCGCGGCGCGACCAACGGAGCTCGGGCGCGTGGGGCGCGTACTCGCGCCAGAACGGCTCCGTCACATCCTCGCTGCCGACGATGTGGCGCGGGCGCAGTCGCGCGCGCGCGGCCGCCTCCGCGAGCGGCGCGTGCGCCGCGGGGTCCTGGACTTCCAGCGCGGTCCCGCCGAGCGGGCCGATCAAGAGAATGCCGAGCAAGCGCCCGCCCGACTCGAAGCCGAGGAAGCCCGGCGCGCGGCCGAGCGCGCCCGCGGAGACGACGTAGTCGAGAAACACGTTCCGCAGCGGCCGCGCGCGCAGCAAGCAGCGCGCGTCCGCAGTGTCGGCCAGAGTCAAGGGTCGAACCATCACCCCGCAGGGTAACATCGCGCGCCGATGAGCTGGAACGGACCCGCGCTCGCGCCCGCCCGCGACGCCGACCTCGACCTATTCGGGCTCGCGCGGCTGGTCCGGCGCGTGTTCCCGTTCCTGCGCGGGCTGCGCCGACACCTTGTGGTGTTGGCGCTGGGTTGGGCGCTGCTCCTTGTCGTGGGCCTCGCGAGCTTCCTGGTCCTCGCACCCGCGCTCTGGAACGGCGTGCTGCAGGGGAAGGAGTTCTCGGCACTCGCCGCGCGGCTGCTCGGCCTCGACCCGGGGCAGCTCGCTGCGGGCGCGGCGCTCTCGGCGGAGCTGCGGCGCGAGGCAGCGGCGCGCCTCACCTGGATCATGGGCGGGATCGCACTCGCCATGACCGCCGGCTCGATGGCGCTCATCTACTACGGCGTCTGGATCCTGCAGCGACTCAATCAGACGCTGCGCATGCAGATCGTCGATCGGCTGCAGGCGCTCTCGCTGCGCTTTCACGATCAGAGCCGCGTCGGCGACGCGATCTATCGCACGTATCAGGACAGCGCGATGGTGACTCAGGTCGTGCAGTCGTTCCTGCTCGTTCCGGCGTTCGCGCTGCTGCGCTTCGTGGTCATCGCGGTCGCGCTCGCGGCCTTCGCGCCGCGCCTCGCCCTGGCGCTCGTGCTCGTGTGGATCCCGCTCGGGCTCGCCGGCGCCGCGCTCGGCACACGCCTGCGCGGCCGCTTCCGCGTCGCGCGCGCATCGAACAGCGCGCTGACCTCGCAGATCCAGGAGAGTCTCTCGGGGATGCGCGTGATCAAGGCGTTCGGCCTCGAGGCGTTCGAGCAGGCTCGCTTCGATTCCGCGTCGCACACGGCGTTCGCGGAGGCGCGTGCGGCGCGCACGTGGGTTGCCGGCTTCGGCGTCGGCGTCTTCTGGCTGGTGGGCGCGACGATCATCGGCGCGACCCTGCTCGCGACGCTCGCCACGCGCGCGGGCTCGGCGCTGTGGCTCGCCTCGCTGGTCGAGCGACTCGACTTCGAATACGCGCGCTCGCTCCTGGTGAGCGCGGGCTTCGCGGTCTGGACGGTCGGCATGTACAACGCGTGGAAGGGTCTGTACTCGAACGGCGCCGGCGGAGTCACGGAGATCTTCCGCGTGTGGGTGAACGCGCAGGACATCGCGGTCGGGCTCGACCGCGCGTTTGAGTTACTCGAGCAAGAGCCGGAGGTCGCGGACGCGCCGAACGCGCGCCCGCTCGGCCGGCTCGAGAAGAGCATCGCGTTCCGCGACGTGTCGTTCGCGTACCGCGCGGACCGGCCGGCGCTCGTCGGCGTGGACTTCGAGGCTCCGGTCGGCGGGATCACCGCGTTGGTCGGCCCGACGGGCGCGGGCAAGAGCACGGTGATGGCGCTCCTGCTGCGCCTCTTCGATCCCGACGCCGGCGCGATCGAGCTCGACGGCGTGGACCTACGCGTGCTGCGCGTCGCCGAGCTGCGGCGCGCGATCGCGATCGCGCTGCAGGAGAACGTCCTCTTCGCCGCGACGGTGCGCGAGAACATCCGCTATGCGCGGCCCAGGGCGAGCGACGCGGAGGTACGCGAGGCGGCGCGCGTGGCGTGCGCGGACGAGTTCATCGAAGCGCTCGCCGACGGCTACGACACGGAGCTCGGCGAGCGCGGGACGCGCCTGTCGACCGGGCAGCGCCAGCGACTCACTCTGGCGCGCGCGCTGCTGAAGGACCCGCAGATCCTCCTGCTCGACGAGCCGACCGCGTCGCTCGACGCCGAGACCGAGCAGCGGCTGGTGCGCAGTCTGACCGAGTGGGGCCGCGGGCGCTGCATCCTGCTGGTGACTCACCGGCTCTCGACGGTGCGCCTGGCCAGTCGCGTGGTGTTCCTCGACCACGGGAAAGTGATCGAGTGCGGCCCGCCCGACGAATTGCTGGCGCGCCCCGGCGGCGCGTACCGCGCACTCGTCGAGACCGAGCGCAGTCACTCGGCAGAGGCGCTGGCATGACTCGCGGCTCGCAGTCGCCGTTGACCATCCTGGCGCGCAGCGTGCGCTACGTCTCGCCGCTGCGCGGCCGCTTCGCGCTGAAGGTCGCGCTCGCGATGCTCTCGATCGTCCCGCTGCTGGTCCTGCCCGTGCCGATCAAGCTCTTGCTCGACCACGTGATCGGCGATCTGTCGCTCGCCGACCGCATCGGCTCGTATCCGTTCATCGCGCGTCCGGTCGTGCGGCTGCTGATCGGCGCTTCTCGCGAGGAGATCCTGCTGTTCACGGTCGCCGCGCAGGCGCTCCTTTTGCTCGCGATCGGACAGATCGGCACCGACGGCGGCGAACGCGACCGCACCGACGCCTACCTCGCGACCGGAGTCGACCAGGCGACCGAGACGGAGAACTCGGCGAACGCGGGCTTCAGCTTCGTCGGCGGGCTCTACGGTCTGTTCGAGTTCCGCTGGACGTTGCGGCTGAGTCAAGACCTGAATCACCACTTCCGCTCGCAGCTCTTCGAGCGCATACAGAGTCTGCCGCTGACGCGCCTCGACGACGCGCGCATCGGCGACTCCGTGTACCGCCTGATGTACGACACGCCGACGATCTCCGCGGCGTGCTACCGGACCTTGTTGGGGCTCACGGTGGCACCGTTCGGTGTGGCTCTGTACGCGTTCGCGATCTGGGACAGCTTCCGCGCGCCGCGCCTCGCGCTCTACGCGGTCGGGCTCGGAGCGCTCTCGCTGGCCGTGACCTGGCCGTTCGCCGCGCTGCTGCGCCGGCGCGGCGAACGCAACCGCGCGGCGGGCGCGAAGACGACCGGCTCGCTCGAGGAAGGCGTTTCGAACATTCTCGCGGTACAGAGTCAGGGCGGCGAGAGGCGCGAGCGCGAGCGCTTCGACCGCGAGAGCACGGCGTCGTTCGCGAGTCACCGCGGCGTGATCGGAGTCGCGATGTTCGCGATCCTGTGCGCGTCCGTGCCGGGCGTATTGCTCGTGCGCAGCGCCTTCCTCGAGGTGGTCGATCTCGCGATCGCTGGAACGATCAGCCTGGGCGACTTCTCGCTGCTCGTGACTTACTTCGCGCAGATCTGCGTGTTCTGCGTCTCGCTGGGCGGTCTCTGGTTCGCGCTGCAGCTCTCGGCCCCGGGGCTCGAGCGAGTGTTCTACCTGATGGACCAGGAGCCGGAGCGCGATGCGCCGGGCGCGCGCGAGCTGCCGCGCGCGAGTGAGAGCGTGCGCTTCGAGGCCGTGTCGTTCGAGCACGTGGCCGGGAGCGCGACGCTGCGCGATGTCTCCTTCGAGACGCGGCTCGGGCAGATCACCGCGATCGTCGGGCCGGCGGGCGCCGGCAAGACGACGCTCATCTCGCACCTGCCGCGCTTTCTCGCGCCGCAGACCGGGCGCGTGCTCGTCGACGGCCACGACATCGCCGAGGTCACGCGCGCATCCTTGCGCGCGCAGATCGCGTTCGTGTTTCAAGAGAACGCGCTGTTCGCGGGCACGCTCGAGGAGAACCTGCGGCTGGCGCGCCGCGACGCGACCGAGCTCGAGCTGCGCCGCGCCGCGCAGATCGCGGGAGTCGACGAGTTCGTGCGCGATCTACCCGACGGCTGGCGCACCGAGCTGGGGCGCGCCGGCGCGGGCCTCTCCGTCGGGCAGAAGCAGCGCCTCGCGATCGCGCGCGCGCTGCTGCGCGACGCGCCGATCCTGATCCTCGACGAGCCGACCTCCGCGCTCGATCCCGACACCGAACAGCGTCTGCTCGCCGCTCTGCGCGAAGCCGCGCGCGACCGGATCGTACTGCTGGTCTCGCACCGCCTCTCCAGCGTGCGCGAAGCCGACCAGATCCTGTTCCTGCGCGACGGCCGCATCGCGGAGCGCGGCACTCACGCCGAGCTCGTCGCCATCCCCGGCGGCGCCTACCGGCGCTTCGTCGAGCTGCAGACGGCGGGCTAGTATCGGAGCGCAAGCGGCGCTGACGGCGCCGGCGCAAAGCGAGGCGAAGCCGAGCGACGAGCGGGTGGCGTGTGGCCGTCCCGACATCGGCCCGCGGGCCGATGTCCCGCGGGAGGCCGGTGCCCGCTAAGGTCAGCTCTTCGCGTAGTGGGAGCGGCGCTTGACCGCGAGCTCGCGCTCGAGCTCGAAGATCTGCACGCGCTTCTCATCGGCGCCGTTGCGCTCGAACTTGTGACCGCGCAGAGTCACTTCGAGCCGACCGAGGTCCGGCCGCCCCGCGAAGTCGTGTCTCGCACGAATCTCCGTCGAGGCGAAGACCGTGTCGCCCGAGAAGATCGGCGCGGTGTGACGGCCCGTGCGGTAGACGAGGTCGCCGAGGCTGTTGTCCGAGATGTCCGGGCTCGAGAGGCCGAGACACAGCGTGAACGGGATACCGCCGTAGACCACGAGCTTCCCGCCAAGGTAGCGGCTCGGGTCGCGGTCGATCATGGTCTGGTTGCAGTGAACCTGGCTGGTGTTGTCGAGCATCCCCGTCAGAAAAATGTGCTCGTCGGTCATGACTCGGCCGCGCGAGTGCTCGATCGTGTCGCCGGCGTTGAAGTCCTCGAGATAGGTGTCGGAGTTCGAGAGGTGCGCGAGCTCCGCATAGCCCGCGTTCGAATCGTAGGACGGCAGCTCGAGTGACACGTCGACGGGCGCGGGCGGGACTTCGCCTTCGTCGAGCTTCGCACTCGCCTCGTGCCGGAAGACCTGAACCTTGCGCTGGTACGCGAGCACGATCTGGCCGGTCTGTTTGCGCGCGATGCTCTGCACGTGCACGACGCCGAGCTCGGGACGGCTCGTCGAGCTCTTCACGCCGAGCACCGTGGTCTCGGTCTCGATCGTGTCGCCGACGTACACCGTCGCGCCGAAGCGCATGTCGATGTACTCGAGGTTCGCGCGCGCGTTCTCGGAGATGTCCTCGACGGTCTGGCTGAACGCGACCGCCATCACGAGCCCGGGCGGGATCGGCAGCGCGTCGTAGCCGTAGCGCTGTGCATAGCGCAGGTTGCGGTGCAGCGGGTTCGCGGTGAACGAGAAATCCGTGAAGTGCGCGGTGAGTCCCTCGGTCACCGTGCGGCCGCCCTTGTGGCGGAACAGCTGACCGAGGCGGAAGTCCTCGAGGAAGTTGCCGGTTTTCTTGCGGATCAGTGCCAAGCGGGTCTCCTCGGGGGCGGCAGTCTACACGGCGCGCGCCGCGGCGACCAAGTGACGTCGCAGCGCGCCGGCCAGGAAGACGGAGCCGGAGACGGCGAGGCGATCGCCTGCGCGCATGAGCGCGCGGGCGCGCTCGAGCGCGGGCAGCGGCTCGGCCTCGGCCACGACTTCGCCGATGCCCGCCGCCCAGGCGAGCGAGGCGAGCTCCTCCGCGCCGATCGAGCGCGACGCCTCGGCGCCGGTGGCGACACATACGCGTGTCACCGGCGCGAGCTCGGCGACGATGCCGGCCGCGTCCTTGTCGCGCGAAATCGAGAGCACGAAGACCCAGCGCGCGCCGGGCCAGAGACTCGCGAGCGTCTCGCGGAGCGCGCGCGCGGAGTCGGGTGTGTGCGCGTCGTCGAGGATCGCGTCGCCGATGCGCTCGACGCGCGCGGGCAAGCGCAGCGTGCCGAGTGAGTCGAGCTCGC
>JBGQIB010000110.1:0-14943 GCA_041498295.1 bacterium
CCCAGCGCTCGCGCCGGAACGACCAGGTGAGCCATAGGGCGCGAGTCACGTGGTCGAAGACCACCGTCGCCCAGACCCAGACGACGTCGGCGTGGAGGTAGGTCGCGACGAACAGCGCGAGCGGCACCCGGAAGATCCAGTTGCCGAAGATCGCCGACCAGAGCGGCGTCTTCGTGTCTCCGGCGCCGCGCAGCGCGCCCGACAGGGTGAAGTGCAGGCTGAGAAACGGCTGCGCGATGCCGAGCAGGAGCATGAACGGCTCGAGCGGGCCGAGCACCGCCTTGTCCTGCGTGAAGCTCTCCGCGAGCGGAATGCGCAGCAGCGCGAAAACGGCGAACATCGGCAGCGCGGCGATCAGTGACAGCCGCGCGGCGCGCCAGCCCGCGCGCGCCGCGAGTCGCACGTCGCGCGCGCCGAGCGCTTGGCCGACGAGCGTCGACGCGGCGATCGAGATCCCCGTCGGCGCGATCCACGAGAACGCGAGCAGACGAACCCCGATGGTGTAGGCGGCGATCGCGGCCGGGCCGTAGCCGGACAGCACGCGGAAGTAGATGAACAGGGCGCTGTTCACGAGAATGCGCTCGCCGGCCGCGGGCCAGGAGATGCGCGCGGTCTCGCGGAACAGCGCGCGCGCGCCCGCGAAGTCCGCGCGCGAGAGGCGCAGCGCCGCCGACTCCGGCCGGTTCTTGCGCCGAGTCAGCGTGAAGAACAGCGTGAGTCCGGCGACCTGCGCGGCCAAGGTCGCGAGACCGGCGCCCGCGAGCTCGAGGCGCGGGAAGCCGAGGTTGCCGAAGATCAACACCGCGTTCAGCGCGAGCTTCACACAGGTGATGCCGGTCGCGATCAAAAGGGGCATGGCCGTGTTCCGCGACGCGCGAAATCCGCTCTCGATCGTCAGCGAGAGCGCGAAGAAGACACTCGAGCCGAGCGTGAAGCGGAAGTACGTGACCGCCGTGTCGACGATGCGAGGAGAGGCGCCGAGGATTTCGAGGAACGCGCGCGGAAACGCGAGCGACGCGCCGGAAATGACGATCGCGGCCCCGAACGCGAGCATCAGCGACGCCGCAAACGCGTGGCGCGCGCGCGTCGGGTCACCCGCGCCGAGCGCGCGCGACATGAGCGCGACGCAGGCGACCGAGAGCCCGAGCAGGGCGGCCTGCGCGAGCTGGTAGTACTGCGACGTGTAGCCCGCTACGGCGACGGCCTCGGTGCCGAGTCGCCCCAGCATCCACAGATCGATCAACGAGACACTGGTCGCGAGAAACTGAGAGACGACCGCCGGCCAGGCGAGTGAGACGATGTCGCGATCGGTGCGGCGGCGCAGCTCTTGCCGCGTCGGCGCGCCGGCCTCGTATGCGAGGCCCGCGGCCGGCGAAGCCGCCTCGAGCTCGAGCTCCAGCTCGAAAGGCGCCTCGAGCTCCGAGTCCGGCTGTCCGTCACTCACGCGCTAAGCAAACTGCGCCTTGCGGTACATCGCAACCACGGCCGCGCCGCCGAGGCCGAGATTGTGTTGCAACGCGACCTTCGCGCCCGCGACCTGCCGCTTCTGCGCGTCGCCCCGCAGCTGCCAGGTGAGCTCCGAGCACTGCGCGAGGCCGGTCGCGCCCAGCGGGTGACCCTTCGAGATCAGGCCGCCCGAGGGATTCACGACCACCTTGCCGCCGTACGTGTTCGCGCCGGAGTCGACGAACTCGCCGCCCTTCCCGACCGGACACAGACCGAGCCCTTCGTATGTGATCAGCTCGTTGCACGAGAAGCAGTCGTGCAGCTCGACCACGTCGACGTTCTCGGGGCCGATGCCTGACTGCTGATACACCTTGTTCGCGGCCTTCTTGGTGAGATCGAAGCCGACGAGCTTGATCATGCTCTTCTCGTCGAACGTGCTCGGCAGATCGGTCGCCATCGCCATGCCGAGTATCTCGATGGCCTTCGCCTCGAGCTTGTGCTTCTTCACGAAGTCCTCGCTCGCGAGCACCGCGGCCGCGCCACCGTCCGACGTCGGGCAGCACTGCAGCTTGGTGAGTGGGCCGTAGACGGTTGGCGACGCGAGGATCTGCTCGAGCGTGTACTCGTCCTGGAACTGCGAGTAGGGGTTGTTCACCGAGTGTTTGTGATTCTTCCAGCCGATCTTCGCGAAGTGCTCGGCGGTCGTGCCGTAGCGCTCCATGTGCTCGAGACCCGCGTTGCCGAACATCTGCGGCGCGGCCGGCGCCTTCGCGAAGCCGCGCTCCGCGACCATGAGCTTGAAGTGCTTGTCCATCGGCGTGGTGCGATCGGTGTATTTGATGCCGAGTGACCCCTTTTCCATCTTCTCGAAGCCGAGCGCCATCGTGCACTCGGCCAGCCCGCCTTCGACGAACTGCTTCGCCATGAACAGCGCGGTCGAGCCGGTCGAGCAGTTGTTGTTCACGTTGTAGATGGGGATACCGGTCAGCCCGAGCTCGTAGAACGCGCGCTCGCCGCAGGTCGAGTCACCGTAGCAGTAGCCGACGGCGGCTTGCTCGACGGACTCGAACGGAATGCCCGCGTCCTCGAGCGCCTTCTTGCCGGCCTCGCGGCCCATGTCCGGGTAGTCCCACTCCTTGCTCCCCGGCTTCTCGAACTTGGTCATGCCGACGCCGATCACATACACCTTCCTAGTCATTCGGAGTACCTCATTTCTTTCTTGGCGGGTTAGCGCGCGGCGAAGCCGCGCTGCCCGCACGGCACGCCGGTGGCGTGCCTCTGTTGCTCGACTCTCAGCCCCTCAAGGTGATGGCTGCGTTGCTGATCACGGGCGCGTTGCGCTCCTTGCACTTCGCGCTGATGAGGATCTGGTTGCCCTCGCGCCAGAGCGAGGTCTCGATCGTCTCGCCCGGGAACAGCACGCCGGCGAAACGCGCCTGATAGCGCGCGACCTTCGACGTGTCGCCGCCGAGCAGGCCGTCGACGGCCGCCTTGCACACGATCCCGAACGAACACAGGCCGTGCAGGATCGGCTTGTCGAAGCCGCCGAGCTTCGCGAACGCCGGGTCGGCGTGGAGCGGATTCTTGTCGCCCGACAGGCGATACAAGAGCGCCTGGTGAGCCAGCGTCGCCGACTCGACGACCGCATCGGGCTTGCGCGTCGGTGACTCGTTGCCCGCCTTGGGACCCGACTCACCGCCGAAGCCGCCCTCGCCGCGCGCGAAGATCGAGAAGCGGTTGGTGAAGAGCGGCGCTCCGCCCTTTTCCCGGGTCTCGACCTCGACGACGACCAGCGCCGCCTTGCCTTTGTCATAGATGCCCGCGATGCGGCCGCTCGACTCGATCTTCGCGTGCGTCGGGATCGGCCGGTGGATCTCGATGTCCTGCTCGCCGTGCAGCACGAGCGCGAAGTTGATCTGAATCCCCGGCACGGCGGCCATCCCGCCGACCGCCCCGAAGACGGGAATCACGCCGAAGCTCGGCAGCACCTTGAGGTTCTTCTCGTAGGTGTACTCGAGCTCCTTGGCGTCGGTCGCCTTGCCCGCGCCCGCGCCGATGCCCAAGTGATACAGGATCACCTGGTCCGCGTTCCACTCGCCCTGCGACGGAGCCAGCTTGGCGCCGCGCGCCTTCTCCAGATCGATCGGCATTTGACTTCCTCCTGTTCCGTACTCAGCTGAGTGACTTGGCGAGCACCCGCATCTCGTCGCCGATGCTCTTGGGCACGATGTAGCTCTTCTCGTCCATGATCTCGCCGAGGTGGTCGCGCACGTCTTCCAGCGAGACCGCCTTGCCCTTGCCTGCGAACCAGCCGGGGGTCAGCCCGACGAAGACGCGCGCGAAGCGGCCGCCGCCGACGGAGAAG
Organism: bacterium; assembly: GCA_041498295.1. Lineage (GTDB taxonomy): Bacteria > Myxococcota_A > UBA9160 > SZUA-336 > SZUA-336 > VGRW01. Next base: position 3,812 of record JBGQIB010000110.1, read on the forward strand.
ACCTCGTGCGAGAGCTCGCACGCCTCCGAGACGAGATAGCAAGAGAGCGGAGTCACCGTGTTCGGCTCGAGCTGCGCCGCGAGCGGGCCGAGCAGATTCTCGGTGAGTCGCGTCTTCGCGATCGGCGCGATCACGTTCGACTTGATGTTGTTCTTCGCACCCTCGACGGCGAGCACGTTCGACAGCCCGACGAGACCCATCTTCGCCGCGCCGTAGTTCGCCTGGCCGAAGTTGCCGAAGATGCCCGCCGCTGACGCGGTGAACAGGAAGCGCCCGTAGTTCTGCTCCTTCATCGCGCGGAACGCGGGCTGCGAGACGTAGAAGGCGCCCTTCAGGTGCACGTCGAGCACGATTTCGAGGTCCTGCGGCTCGAGCTTCGCGAAGCTCTTGTCGCGCAGGATGCCCGCGTTGTTGATGACGATGTCGACGCGCCCGAACTTGTCTAGCGCCGTCTTGATGATGGCCTCGCCGCCCTGCGGGGTCGCGACCGAGTCGTAATTCGCCGCGGCTTCTCCGCCCGCGGCCTGGATCTCCTGCACGGTCAGATCCGCCATCGAGTGACTCTTGCCGCTGCCGTCGCTCGCGCCGCCCAGATCGTTGACCACGACGTGCGCGCCGCGCCGCGCGAGCTCGAGCGCGTAGGTCTTGCCCAGACCTCCGCCCGCGCCGGTGATGACGGCCACGCGGCCGTCGAATCGGATCTCGCTCATACTCACTTCTCCCTTCCCTTGGTGCGGCCGAGCGACTCGGAAACGAGCTGTTTCCAGAGCTCGAAGAGTCGACGCCGTTCGGTGTCGTCGTCGCGCAGGATGCGCTGCAGCGCCATCCCCCGCATCACGTGAAAGGTGAGCTCGAGCAGCGCGCCGAAGTCGCGCGCGCCCGCGGAGTCGGGGCCCGCGAGCTCGCCGAAGAGGCGCGCCATCGCGCGCCCGACCTTGCGCTCGAAGCGCACGAGATTCTGGCGCAGCTCGCGATCCGAACGCGACGCGATCCAGAGCTCGAGCGCCGCCGAGAACAGCGGGCCCGAGAAGCTGACCCAGATCGCGTCGAGCGCACACGAGAGTCGCTCGTCGGCGCTGCCCGCGCGCGGCAGCCCGGCGACGAGCTCGGCCGCGCGCCGCTTCGCGAGCTGCGCGACCGCACCGATGACCAGCTCCGCCTTCGTCGGGAAATGGTGGAGCTGCGCGCCGCGCGAGAGCCCGGCGCGGGCGCAAACCGCCGTCGTGGACGTGCCCGCGTAGCCGACCTCGACCAGTGACTCGATGGTCGCGTCGAGCAAGCGCTCGCGGGTCGAGGCACTGCGCTCTTCCTGAGTGCGGCGTCCGGCTGCGCGCGTCTTGGGCGCGGGTTGTGTCAGGGCGGCAGGGGGTGACACGGGGGCCGCACTCTAGGCGGTCCGAAACAAACAGTCAAACCTGCATGTTTCTGAGACGGCGGCAGGCTTCGTCGAGATCGGCATCGGTCTTCCCGAAGCAGAAGCGGCCGACGCGATCGCCTTCGTCGCCGCGCCAGAAAGCCGTGCCCGGAACGCACGCGACGCCGCAGCGCGCGAGCAGCGCGAGCGCGCGCGCGTCGCCGCCCTCGCCCGACAGGCGCGAGAGATCGGCGAGCGCGAAGTAGGATCCCGCGGGCACGCTCGACGCGAGCCCCGCCGCCGCGAGCGCCGCGCACAGCTGATCGCGCTTGCGTTCGTACTCGACCGCGATCGCGGCGTAATACTCGGGCTCGAGCTTCTCGAGGCCGCGCGCGCATGCCACCTGCAGCGGCGCGGGAGCACAAACATACACCAGATCGTGTAGGTGCGCAAAGGCCTGCGCGAGCGGGCGCGGCGCGGCGATCCAACCGATGCGCCAGCCGGTGATCGCGAAGGTCTTGGAGAGCGCGTTCATGGTGATCGTGCGCTCGCGCAGCCCGGGTAGCGCGGCCGGGCTCGTGTGACTGCGGCCGTCGAACACGAAGTGCTCGTAGACCTCGTCGGTGAAGATCCACAGGTCGCGCGTGCGTGCGAGGTCGCCGACCACCTCGAGCTCCGCGCGCGTCCAGACTTTCCCGGACGGATTCCCGGGCGTGTTGATCACGAGCGCGCGCGTGCGCGGCGTGAGTACGGCCTCGAGCTCCGCCAGCTCGAGCGAGAAGTCCGGCGCGTGCAGCGGCACGTAGACCGGCCGCACGCCCAGCGCCTCCAGGGTGTTTCGGTGATAGCCGTAATACGGCTCGAACAGAACGACTTCGTCGCCGGGCTCGAGCAGCGCCTGCGCGGCGACGTAGAAGGCGCCGGTCGCGCCGCTCGTGACCACGATCTCGTCCTCGGCGGCGTAGTCGAGGCCGTCGTCGCGGCGCATCTTCGCGGCCAGCGCGGCGCGCAGCTGCGGCACGCCGTCCGAGCGGGTGTACGTGTTGGCGCCGGCTTCGATCGCCTCTTGCGCAGCGCGCCGCACGACCTCGGGCACCGGCGTGTCACAGACACCCTGCGCGAGGTTGATGCCGCCGACGCGCGCACACTCGACGGTCATGCCGCGAATCGGCGAGGTGCGCGCGGCGCGCGCGCGCGAGCTGGGCTCCCGCGGCATCGCGCGGCCTACGTTTGGCCGCGGCGCGCGGCCGTGGTATACCTGCGCCGTTCTTGATATAACACCGTTATAGGACTTGCACGCCGTTCCATGGAACCCCAGATCCAACCTGCCGCGCTCCGCCGCTCGCGCCAACGCGAAGAGGCCCGCCGCGCGATCCTCGACGCAACGGAGGCGATCTTGCTCGAGGACGGCCAGGAGCTGCTGTCCATCCGCAAACTCGCGCTGCGCTGCGGCTACACGGCGCCGACGATATACCACTATTTCCGCGACAAGGACGACCTGATCGACGCGCTGCTCGAGGAGCGCTTCTCGCGTCTCTTGCAGCGCGTGCGCCGGGTCGAGGTCGGGCGCGATCCGGTCGCGAACCTGCGCGAATACGCCCGCGCCTTCCTGCGCTTCGCGGCTAGCAGCCCGACGTTCTACCGAGTCATGATCCGCGGCTCGAGCGACGGCGGCGAGCGCAAGGTTCGCGCCGCCGAGGAGACACGCGAGATCATGGCGGCTCCGCTGCAGGCGCTCGCGAAGGCGGGACGGCTCTGGACCCCCGACGTCGAGGCTGCGCAGCAGTCACTGTGGGCCGTCCTGCACGGCGTGGTCGCGTTGCGGCTCGGAAATCCGAAGTACCCCTGGTCGAAGAACTTCACCGAGGTTGCGCTCGAGACGGTGCTGCGCGGACTGGTCCGCGCCGCGCCCGCGCGCAATGGAAGAGGCTCGCCGTCATGAAGACTCGCAACGCATTTGCTCTGCCCATCCTGGTCGTGCTCGCGCTCGGCTGTTCCGGCGGGAAGAACGAGACCGTGGTCGCGGCGCCGAACGTGTCACTCGGCGACGCGACGGCGGTCGACTTGGACGATCGGATCGAGGCCACGGGCGAGCTGGTCTCGCCCAATCACGCGATGATCGCCGCGGAAGTAGGCGGACGAGTCACCGCGCTCTTCATCGACGAGGGCAAGCCGTCGCAGGCCGGCCAGCGCGTGCTGGAGGTCGATCCGGAACGGCGCGAGCTCGAGCTGCGCGGCGCGCGCGCGAGCAACGCCGAGTCTCAGGCCGGACTCGCGGACCAAAAGCGCGCGGCCGAGCGCGTCGCGTCGCTGTTCAAGAGCAACGTCGCATCGAAGGCCCAGCTCGACACGGCCGAGACACAGCTCGAGCTCGCGCGCTCGCGCGCCGACGGCGCCGCCGCCCGCTTGGGCGAGGCGGAGCGCGCGCGCAGGGACGCCGAAGTGAAGGCGCCGTTCGACGGCCTGATCGCGCAGCGCTTCGTGAGCGTCGGCGAATTCGTGCAGCCGGGCACGCGCCTCTTCGAGCTGGTCGCGCTCGATCCGATCGAAGTGGAATTCCGCGTCGCCGAGGTCGATTCGAGCCGCGTGCGCGCGGGCCAAGTGGTCGGCGTGCGCGTCGCGCCCTTCCCCGACGAGGTCTTTCAGGCGACGGTCACGTTGGTCTCGCCGATGATCGATCCGGCGTCGCGCACCTTGCGCGTGAAGGGCACGCTCGCGAATCCCGACGGGCGCCTGAAGCCGGGGCTGTTCGCGCGCGCCGACCTCGGTGTCTCGCATCGCGAGGGCGTGCTGATGATTCCCGAGGAGGCGATCCTGCAGCGCTCCGACGGCCAGGTCGTGTTCCGGCTCGCCGGCGCCGACCGAGTGGAGCGCCGCAACGTACACACCGGTGTGTACAAGGACGGGCGCGTGGAGGTCATCGAAGGCCTCGCGCCGGGCGATCACGTCGTGACGCGCGGGCATATCGGGCTCGTCGATGGCTCGGTCGTGGCGGTGCGCAACGCCGACGGGACCGTGTCGGAACCCGACGTGGCCAGCGGCGCCGCCGCCGAGCCCGAGCCAAAGAAGGCCGAGTGACATGACGCTCTCCGATGTCGCGATCCAGCGTCCGGTGCTGACCTGGGTGATGATGCTCGCGCTCGTCGTCGCGGGCGCGCTCGGCATGACTCGCCTCGGCGTGGATCAGTTTCCGCCGATGGAGTTCCCGGTCGTGATGGTCATCGCCACGCTCGAGGGCGCCAACCCCGAGGGCATGGAGGAGGACGTCACCGACGTCCTCGAGGAGAACCTGAACACGATCGCGGGCGTGCGCGAGCTGCGCTCGACGACACTCACCGGTGTCGCCCAGATTTTCGTCGAGTTCCAACTCGGCACGGATCTCGACAAGGCGATTCAAGACGTGCGCGACGAGGTCGCGAAGGCGCGGCGCTACCTGCCCAAGGAGACCGAGCCGCCGACGGTCTCGAAGACGAACCTCTCCGACCAGCCGATCCTGTGGATCCCGTTCAGCTCACGGCGACCCGAGGTCGAGACCTCGGAGTACGTGCGGCGCACCGTGAAGCCGATGCTCGAGACGATCCCCGGCGTCGGTGGCATCGTGGTCTTCGGGCGGCGTGACCGCGCGATTCGCATCTGGGTCGACGGCGAGGCGCTGCGCTCGCGCGGCCTCGCCGCGACCGACATCATGAACGCGCTGCGGCGCGAGCACGTCGACATTCCCGGCGGTCTGGTCGAGGGCTCGCGCGTCGAGTGGACCGTCAAGACCGACGCCGAGTACCGCTCGACCGAAGCGCTCGAGAAGATGGTGATCGTCCAGCGCCCCGACGCGCCGGTGTTCCTGAAGGACGTCGCGCGCGTCGAGGACGGCGAGGCGGACGTGCGCGCGCTCGCGCGCTTTCGCGGCGTACCCACGGTCGGCCTCGGCGTGCGCAAACAGACCGGGGGAAACACGGTCGCGATTTGCGACGAGGTGAACCGCCGCCTCGAGCAGCTCAAGCCCCTGCTTCCCGAAGGCATCTTGATCGGCGAGGGGAAGGGCTTCATCGACTTCTCGCAGTCGATCCGTGAGTCCGTCGCCGAGACCGAGTTCGCGCTGATCTTCGGCGGGCTGCTCGCCGTACTGACCGTCTTCGTGTTCCTGCGCCGGACGCGGCCGACGTTGATCGTGGCCGCGGCGATTCCCGTGTCACTCATCACGACCTTCGCGCTGGTCTGGATCGCGGGTTACACGCTGAACACGATGACTCTGCTCGGTATGGCGCTCGCGATCGGCGTCGTGATCGACGACGCGATCATCGTGCTCGAGAACATCGAGCGGCACCGCGAGATGGGAAAGAGCGGGCGCGAGGCGGCCGCCGACGGTACGCGCCAGATCACGTTCGCCGCGACCGCCGCGACGCTCTCGGTGACCGCGGTCTTCCTGCCCGTCGTCTTCGTGCAGGGCATCGTCGGCAACATGCTCGGCGAGTTCGGACTCACCGTCGCGGGCTCGGTGATGATCTCGCTCTTCGTCGCGCTGACGCTCACGCCGATGCTCGCTTCGCGCATGCCCGCGCCGAAGGAGCGCGCGCACGGCGGCATCTATCACTATCTCGAAGTCGGCTTCGAGAACATCGAGAAGGGCTACGTGCGCGCGCTCGATTGGTCGCTCGGCCACCAATGGACGATGCTCGGGATCGCGCTCCTGTCGGTGCCGATAGCCTTTGGCGCGTGCACGAAGCTCGGCAAGGAGATGTTCCCGGTCTCCGATCGGAGCATGTTCTTCTCGAACTTCGAGACACCGCCGGGCACGGCGATCGCGGCCACCACCGAGATGCTCGACCGCAACGAGAAATACATGCTCGAGCAGCCGGAGCTCGTCGGGCTCTTCGAGGCCGTGGGCATGGGCGGACGCGACGGGGTCGCGCGCGCGAACCAGGGCATCATGTTCGCCACCTTGAAGCCCATGCGCGAGCGCAAGCGCTCCGTGCAGCAAGTGATTCAAGACGCGCGCGTCGCGCTCGGGAACATCCCCGGCGAGAACATCAAGATCTTCGACCCGTCGGCGATGCAGTCCGGCGGCGGCGCACAGTTCGAGGTGATGCTGCGCGGAAATCTCGCGCTCTCCGACCTCGACGCGGCCGCGGACAAATTCATGGCGAAGCTGCGCACGCGCGGCGGCTTCGTCGACATCGACAAGAGTCTGAAGCTCGGCTTGCCCGAGGTGCGCATCCTGCCCGACCGCGAGAAAGCCGCGGAGCTCGGCGTCGACGCGGCCACGCTGTCCCAGGTCGTGCAGCTCCTGATCGGCGGGCTCGACGTCGGCACGTTCAAGGACGGCGGGCACCGCTTCGACATCCGCATGCGGCTCGAGCGGCAGAACCGAGACACTCCCGATGCGATCGAGCAGCTCTACGTGCGCGGCAACGACGGAAAGCTGACGTCGTTGCGCAACCTGGTGACGCTCGAGACGGGCGCCGCGCCCTCCGAGATCACGCGCAGCAACCGCCAGCGCAGCGTGACGGTCACGGCCAACCTGCACGAGAAGCCGCTCGGCACGGCGATCCAGGACGCCTTCGCGGTCGCGAAAGAGACCCTGCCCGAGGACATCACGCTCGCGCTGTCCGGCTCCGCGCAGTCGATGCAGGAGAGCGTGCGCCAGTTCGGCTTCGCGCTCGGGCTCGGCCTGCTCGTGATCTACATGGTGCTCGCCGCGCAGTTCGAGAGCTTCATTCACCCGCTCTCGGTCATGCTCGCCGTGCCATTCGCGATGGTCGGCGCGCTGCTCGGCCTGCTCTTCACGGGCAATACGCTGAACCTGTTCAGCATCATCGGGATCCTGCTCTTGTGCGGGTTGGTGACTAAGAACTCGATCCTGGTCGTCGACTACGCGAACCAGCTTCGCGCCGAGGGACTCGACAAGCGGACCGCCATGCGCCGCGCCGCGCCGATCCGCATGCGGCCCGTGTTGATGACCGCGATCGCGATGATCTTCGGCGTGCTGCCGGCCGCGCTCGGGGTCGGTCCCGGCGCCGAGACGCGCGCGCCGATGGCGATCGCGACGGCGGCGGGGATGTTCTCCTCGCTCGTGCTCACGCTGTTGATCGTGCCGGTGTTCTATCTGAAGCTCGACGACGCAGTCGAGTGGATCCGCCGCATGACCGGCCGCCGTCCGCGCAGCGAATTGACAGCCGCTTCCCACCCCAGCTAGGCTCTCTCTGAAATCGATTCTCAATATCGTTTTCAGGGGAGAAGCCTCGCGATGCCACGCCGCAGCGTCCACGGGTCACTCGCCCTGCTCGCCCTCTTGTCGCTCGCGCCGCTGGCGAGCGCGGATCCGCCGACGACGGAAGGCGACATCGCGCGCGACGACCAGATCACGGATCTGAAGCGACAGCTCGCGACCGTGGTCGAGGAGGTCGAGAAGCTGCGCGCGCAGGTCGCCGCGCCCGAAGTGCCGCAGGCGCTCGAGAGCCAGAACGGCTTCGGCCCCGCAGCCTCGAAGATCTACTCGATCGCGCACGGCGTATCCATCGGCGGCTACGTCGAGGGTCACTACGCGTATCGCAACATGGGCGACAACCCGACCAACAACGAAGTGAATCTCGATCGCGAGGTCCTGTATCTCGGCTACAAGTTCAACAACTGGCTCGCGTGGAACTCCGAGATCGAGTTCGAGAACGCGTCGACGGAAGAAAATGGCTCGGTCACGGTCGAGTTTTCCACGCTCGACTTCCTGATCCGACCGGAGTTCAACGCGCGCGTCGGCGTTCTGCTGCTGCCGATGGGCATCCTGAACGAAGTGCACGAGCCGCCGTTCTACTACGGCACCTTCAAGCCGCAAGTCGAGACCTCGATCATTCCGACGACCTGGTCGGAGTACGGCGCGGGCTTCTTCGGCCGGATCGGCGAGACGCTCAGCTACCGCGTGTACGTCGTGGACGGACTCGACGCACAGGGCTTCGAGAGCAGCGGGATCCGCGAGGGGCGACAGGGCTCCAGCGAGTCGAACGCGAACGACCTGGCCTTCGTCGGTCGGCTCGAGTGGGAGCCACTCGCGGGCCTCTCGGTCGGCGGCTCTTACTACAACGGGAACTCCGGACAGGGTCAGAAGATCGACGTCGGCGGGACGGAGTTCGCCATGCCCAAGACACCGATCTCGATCTTTGAGCTCCACTCGATCTATCACTGGCAGGGTCTCACGACGCGCGCGCTCTACGCGCAGTCGCACATCGGCAACGCGGGCGAGCTCTCGACCCTCTTCAGCAACGCCGATCACGAGCAGCCGGTGATCTCGCGGCGCATGCTCGGCGGCTACGTCGAGGTCGCGTATGATGTGATGCCGCTGCTCTCGGCGGGGACCGAGATGTCGCTCGAGCCGTTCTTCCGCTGGGAATACTGCGATACACAGAACGATGTGACCGCGGGCTTCGTGGCGGATCGAATGTTCAAGCAGCGCATATACGTTCCCGGAATTCAGTTCAAGCCGATCCCGAACGTCGTTCTGAAGCTCGACTATCGCAACGTCGACGACTTTGCGGGGAAGGTGGGGGATCAGGTCGACTTTGGCTTCGGATTGGTGTTCTAGAGCGCTCGTCTTGTGTCTCGCGTTCGCGGCGACGGCCGCGCACGGGGCCGTGTATCGAACGCAGGATGAGGCGCTCCACGATGCCTTCCCCGACGCGGATCGCATCGACGCGAAGGTCTTCGTGCTCGACGACGCCCAGGCGAGTCACGTACGCGAGCTTTCCGAGACGGACCTCGACCGCAGGATCTGGACGGTGCACACCGCCCATCGCGCGGAGGAGCTCCAGGGCTACGCGCTGCTCGACGTGCGCACCGTGCGCACGTTCCCAGAGGCGCTCCTGATCGTGCTGACTCCCGACGGCGCGCTGCGCTCCGTGCGCGTGCTCGCCTTCCACGAGCCGACGGAGTATCAGCCATCCGAGCGCTGGCTCGCACAGCTCGGCGGCAAACGCCTCGGCCCGGATCTGCGCCTGAAGCGCGACATTCAGGGGATCGCGGGCGCGACCCTGTCGTCGCAGTCGGTGGTGCGCGCGGTGCGCACGGCGCTGGCCTTGTATCAGGTCGTGATTCACGATCAGAACCCGGCGGAGTGATTCGTGCGTTTCGTGATCACCGGCGAGATGAACCGAAACCGCCTCCTGCAGGTGATCATCGCGGCGTACTCGCTCTACGTCGCGCTCCTGTGGGTCACGAACGCCCTGCTCTACTTCTCGAAGATGAGCCTCACGTATGGGTCGGTCGTGGCCTACTACCTGGGCTCGGAGCAGCAGTTCACCGAGCCACGCAGCTATCTCGGGATGCTGGAGATCTCGCACTTTCACTTCTTCGCGATGGGTATGCTCTTGCTCGTGCTCACGCACCTCGTGCTGTTCGTGCCGCTCTCGAACCGCGTGAAGATCTCTCTGATCGTCGCGCCCTTCGCGTCGGCGCTGCTCGACGAGGGCTCGGGCTGGCTCGTGCGCTTCGTCTCGCCCGTGTTCGCGCTGCTGAAGATCGCCGGCTTCCTCGCACTGCAGACGAGTCTCGCGCTGCTCGTCGGTCTCGCCCTCTGGTCGGTGTTCCGCGGGACGTCGGTGAGCTACCGGAGCGGTGAGGACGAGGATTGAGGCGCGGCGCGGCCGGGCTGGCGCTCACTGCCGCGCTCGCGTGTGCCCGGCCCGAGCCCGCGAGTGACTCGCGGGACGCTCGCGTGGAGTGTCCCGTGCTGGTGTCCGACGGCCAGTACGCCATGGGCACGGTGCTCGAAGCGAGCGTCTGCGCGCCCGATCGGGCTTCCGGCGAAGCCCTGCTGCGCGAGCTCTTCGCGGGCGTGGCGCAGCTGGAGCGCAGCTTCTCCGGCTTCGATCCCGCGAGCGAGGTGTCGGCGCTGAACCGCGCCGCCGGCCGCGGGCCGCAGCCGGTGTCGCCCGCGCTCGCGCGCCTCACGGCCGACTCAGTCGCGTTCTCCGCGCAGACGGGCGGCAGCTTCGACCCCACCGTGGGGCCTCTCGTGTCGCTCTGGCAAGCCGCGGGCAAGGCGGGCCGGCGGCCCGGCGCCGAGGAGCTCGCGGCAACACGCGCGCGTGTCGGGGCGAGCTTTGTTCATGCGGATCCCGCCCGCGGAACGGTCGAGCTGCGCGCCGCCGGCGCCGCGCTCGACTTCGGGGGCATCGCGAAGGGCTGGGCGCTCGATCGAGCCTGCGAGCGGCTGCGGGCGGCGGGAGTCACTCGCGCGTTCCTCTCGTTCGGCGAAAGCAGTCTCGCGGCGATCGGCGCCTCGCCCGGTTGGGACGGCTGGGGCGTCGCGCTCACCGATGCGTCGGGTCACTTCGCGGGCACGGTGGAGATCCGCGATCGCTCGCTCTCGGTTTCCGGCAGCCTCGGGCAGTACGTCGAGATCGACGGCCGGCGCCACGGCCACGTGATCGATCCGCGCAGCGGTGAAGCGCTCGAGGGCGCGCGCGTCGCCGTCGTGCTCGCCGCCGATGGCGCGAGCGCGGAGGCGCTGTCGAAGGCGCTGCTCGTCCTGGGCGAGCGCGATGGCATCGCGCTGGTCGAGAAACTCGACGCCGAGGGCCTGCTGCTCGACGAGAGCGGCGCGAGCTTCGAGACCGCCGGTTGGCGCGCGGCCTCGGGTTACTCCCCCGATTGGCCGCCTTAGCCGTGTACGCGCGCGGGACGGCCGCGCGCTACGGCCTACGCTCGGCTGCGCCTCACTGCGCGCTTCGCTTGCCGCGCCTTAGCCGTGTACGCGCGCGGGACGGCCGCGCGCTACGGCCTACGCTCGGCTGCG
>JBGQIB010000111.1:0-14838 GCA_041498295.1 bacterium
GCGCACGCGCGCGCGCAGCTTGCCCGCGACCTGCACGCTGATCTCGATCTCGTCGCTCACCAGGAACGCGGCATCGGCCTGCGGCCAGGGCGCGCTGGCCAGTGACTCGGGACGCCCGAGCCTCTCCCAGAGCTCCTCGGCCAGGTGCGGCGCGAGCGGCGCGAGCAGGAGCACGAACGGGTCGACGAGCGCGCGCGTCGCGGGCGCGTCCTTCTCGAGGTCGCGCGCGAACACCATGAGCTGCGAGATCGCGGTGTTGAACTCGAGCGCCTCGCAGTCCGCAGTCACCTTCGCGATCGCGCGCGCCAGCAGGCGCCGTTGCTCGTCCGTGCCCGGGCCCGCCGCGAAGCTGCGCAGCCGGTCGCCGTCCTCGCGCTCTTCCATCACCAGCCGATAGGCGCGGCCGAGAAAGCGCGCGACGCCGGGAATGCCGTCGGTCGACCAGGGCGCGGCCTTGCCGAGCGGGCCGATGAACATCTCGTAGAGGCGCATCGCGTCGGCGCCGAACTCCTGGATGACGTCGTCGGGACTCACCACGTTGCCGCGGCTCTTCGACATCTTCTCGATCACTTCCTCGAGGTCGACGTCGACCGCGGGCGCGAGCGCGCGCCCTTCCTTCCAGCGCACCTTCTCGGGCTCGACCCACTCTTCGGCGAGCTCGGCCCCCGACCCGACATGGAGCGGTGTCTCCCCGTCGAAGCGCACGTCGCCGCGCGAGAAGTACTTTGGCGCGGCGCCCGAGTCGTCGCGGAACAAGCGATAGCTCTTGCCCTGAATCATTCCCGGGTTTAAAAGCTTCTGGAACGGCTCCTTCGTGTGCACGAGGCCGAGGTCGTAGAGGACCTTGTGCCAGAAGCGCGCGTACAACAGGTGCAGGACCGCGTGCTCCGCGCCGCCGACGTATAGGTCGACGTTCATCCAGTAGCGCTCGGCCTCGCGCGAAAACGGCGCGTGATCGTTCTTCGGATCGCAGAAGCGCAGGTAGTACCAACAGCTCCCGGCCCACTGCGGCATGGTGTTGGTGTCGCGCTTCGCGGGTCGGCCGGTGTCGGGATCGACGACGTCGACCCAGCCGCGCGTGCGAGACAGCGGCGGCTCGAAGCCGCCGCTCGGCTTGAAGTCGTCGAGCTCGGGAAGCCTCACCGGCAGCTGTGACTCGGGCAAGAGCTTCGCCTGGCCGTCCTCGCTGTGAATCACGGGGAACGGCTCGCCCCAGTAGCGCTGTCGGCTGAACAGCCAGTCGCGCAGCTTGTACGAGACGGCGCGCTTGCCGACGCCGTGCTCCTCGAGCCACGCCGTCATCTTCTCCTTGGCTTCCGCGGTCGGCAGGCCGTCCAGGAAGCCCGAGTTCACGGCGATGCCCTCGCCTTCGAACGCGGCCAGCGCGACGTCGCCGCCCTTCACGACCTCGACGATCGGCAGGCCGAAGGCCCGCGCGAACGCGTAGTCGCGCGAGTCACCCGCGGGCACGGCCATGATCGCGCCGGTGCCGTACGAGGCGAGCACGTAATCGGCGACCCAGATGGGGACGCGCGCGCCGTTCACGGGGTTGGTGGCGAACGCACCCGTGTCGACGCCGGTCTTGCTCTTCGCGTCGGCCGCGCGCGCGCGCTCACTCTTGCGCCCCGCGGCCTCCACATAGGCGCGAACGGCGTCGCGCTGCTCCGCGCTGCTGAGCTTCTCGACCAGCGGGTGCTCGGGCGCGAGCACCATGTACGTGGCGCCGAACAGCGTGTCGGGCCGCGTCGTGTAGACCTCGATCGACTCACTCGCGCGATCCGCGACCGGAAAGAACACTCGCGCGCCGACCGACCGGCCGATCCAGTCGAGCTGCATCTTGACGATGTGCTCGGGCCAGTCGACGAGCGCGAGATCCTCGATGAGTCGGTCGGCGTACGCGGTAATGCGCAGCATCCACTGCTTGAGCGGCAGGCGCACCACGGGGTAGCCACCGATGTCACTGCGACCGTCGCGAACTTCCTCGTTAGCGAGCACGGTGCCGAGCTCGGGGCACCAATTCACCGGCACCTCGGCTTCGTACGCGAGACCCATCTCGAACAGCTTGCGGAAGATCCACTGCGTCCAGCGCACGTAGCCCGGGTCAGTCGTGTCGATCTCTCGATCCCAGTCGTACGAGAGGCCGAGCGCCTGCAGCTGCTCGCGATAGCGCGCGATGTTGCGCGCGGTCGTCACCGCCGGGTGTTGGCCCGTCTTCACCGCGTGTTGCTCCGCGGGAAGTCCGAACGCGTCCCAGCCCATCGGGTGCAGCACGTTGAAGCCGCGCATGCGCTTGTAGCGCGCGTACACGTCCGTGGCGACGTAGCCCTTCGGGTGACCCACGTGCAGCCCCTCACCGGACGGATAAGGGAACATGTCGAGGATGTAGAACTTCGGCCGCGCGGGATCGATCTCGCTGCGAAACGTCTTCCGCTCGAGCCAAAGGCGCTGCCACTTGGCCTCGAGCCTGCGCGGCTCGTACGACATGCGGCGCATGGTAGCAGCGACATCGGGCTTTGCGCGGCACTCGAGACCCTTTAGAGTGACGCGAGCGACATGGCTGAACGCAAACCGACAACGAGCGACGGCACGTGGCCTGCGCCCGAGCTGTCCGCGGAGGAGCTCGCGCGCAAGGCGGAGTTCTTCGCGCAGCGCGTGCGCGCCCCGCTGCCGAGCCAGACGCGCAGTGTCGCCGACATGGTGCGCGCGTTCTCGGGCATGAGCATTCAGGCGCGCAATCTCGGCGGCTGCTACGAGGTGCTCGAGGGAATGCTGCGCGATCCGGACCGGCCGACGATCCTGCTCGGTGTCGCCGGGCCGCTGATCGCGGGCGGGCTTCGCCAAGTGATTCGCGAGCTGATCGAGTTCAATCTCGTCGACGTCGTCGTCTCGACGGGCGCGATCCTGTATCAGGACCTGTATCAGGCGCGCGGCTACGCGCACTACCGCGGCTCGACGCGCGCCGACGACGCGGAGCTTCGCGAGCTCTACGTCGATCGCATCTATGACACGTACGTCGACGAGGTCGGCTTCGCGAAGACCGACACCTGGATCGGTCACGTCGCGGACACGCTCACGCCCGGCGCCTACTCGAGCCGCCAGTTCATGGACCAGCTCGCGGATCGAATCGACGACCCGCTCTCGATCGTCGCCACCTGCCGCCGCTTCGGCGTGCCGATGTTCGTGCCCGCGCTGAACGACAGCTCGATCGGCATCGGGCTCACCGAGCACCATCACCGCTGTGTGTCGGGCGCGAAGCCGGGGGTCGTGATCAGCTCGATCCAGGACAACTACGAGCTGACTCAGATCGTGGCGCGCTCGGACGCGACCGCGGCGTTCTTCGTCGCTGGCGGCGTGCCGAAGAACTACATCAACGACGCGGTGGTCACGAGCTACGTCTTCGGCCGTCCGGATCACGGTCACCGCTACGCACTGCAGATCACGACTGCGGTCTCGGCGGACGGCGGCCTTTCGGGCTCGACGCTCGAAGAGGCGGAGAGCTGGGGCAAGGTGCAGCACGGCGCGACGCGCGCGATGGCCTGGGTCGAGCCGACCGTGTCACTGCCGCTGCTCACCACCGCGGCGATCGAGGAAGAGCTCTACAAGGGGCGCTCGCGCCTGCGCATGGATTGGGACGGCCAGGTGCTCGCGAAGCTCGAGCGGATCGAGGTCGGCTGAGTGCCGCTGCTCGTCGAGCCGGCCTGGCTCGAGCCGAGGCTCGCCGATCCCGGAATTCGAGTCATCGACGGGAGCTGGTATCTACCGGCGATGAAGCGCGATGCGCGCGCGGAGTACGCGGCCGCGCACTTGCCGGGCGCGGTGTTCTTCGACCTGTCGACCGACCTCGCCGACGAGCGCGCGCCGCTCCGGAACACGATCGCCGCGCCCGAGCAACTCGCCCGCCGGTTCGCCGCGCGCGGCATCGGCAGCGACCACCACGTGATCGTCTACGACCACCTAGGGGGTTACTCCGCGGCACGCATCTGGTGGTCCCTGCGCTACGCGGGACACTCGGATGTGTCGCTGCTCGACGGCGGATTCGCGCGCTGGGCGAACGAGGGCCGCCCCGTGGCCAGAGCGGCGCCGAGTCACGCGCCCGCGCGATTCGTCGCCGCGCCGCGCCCGGAGCTCCTGCGCTCGAAGGCCGACGTGCTGCACGCCATGCGCGCGGGCGGCGCCGAGATCGTCGACGCGCGCTCGAACGCGCGCTTCCGCGGCACGGGCGAAGAGCACACGAAGCAGAAAGGCCACATCCCGGGGTCGAAATCCGTGCCCTACGACGAGAACCTCGCCGGCGACCGGCTGAAGACGCCCGCCGAGCTTCGCGCCGTCTACGAGCGCGCCGGGGTTCGGCTCGATCGCGCGATCGTCACCACCTGCGGCTCCGGAGTCACCGCCGCACTCGACGCCTTCGCGCTCGCACTCCTGGGACACACGGATGTGTCGCTCTACGACGGCTCCTGGGCCGAGTGGGGCGACTCGGACGACGTCCCGATCGCTACCGGGGACGCTTAGGCCGGGTCCTTCTCAGTTCGAGTGGAACTTCCCCAGTCGGAGCGAAGGCGTTCGATGTATTCGTCGGCATGCCGTCTGCCCAGAGCGCTCGCCCGGACCCGCGCAGTTGCAGCAAGGAGTCGAATTGATCGTTCTCGACGGTCTTCGCCATTCTTGGAAGGTAACGGACGCACCCGCGCTGTCCGGCTCCGGCCGGCTAGTCTCACCTGCATCGATGCGTCAGCGGTAGACGGTATGACTCGGCCGCCCCTCGAGAATGTTCTCGGCGCCCCAGTTGGTGACCTTCTTGAACGCGTCGGACGCGATGAAGTCGCGGAAGCTCTTCTCGTCCGACCACGTGGACACGATCAAATACTGGCGCGCGGCCTCGCCGACCTCGCGGAACAAGTGCGAGTCCGCGTGACCGTCGATTCCGCCCATCGTCTGGATCACGCGCGCGCACGCGTCCTCGAAGATCTTCTCTTTGCCGGCGCGCACGCTGTAGTTCATTCCGATCGTCACCATGTCCTGCCCTCCTTCTCTATGATCGCCGCGCGATGATCCCGATCCACGACACGATCCGCTCCGAACGCTGGCCGATCGTGAACTACGCGCTGATCGCGCTGTGCGCGTACGCGTTCTGGCTCGAGCTCAGCGCGGGAGCGGACGTCGACGTGTTCGTGAACGAGCATGCGCTCGTGCCCGCCCGTTTCGTCAAGTCGATCGCGCGCAGCGGCTTCGAGCTCTCACTCTTCGCGCCCTTCATCACGTCGCTGTTCCTGCATGCGGGTCCGGCTCACTTCGCCGGAAACATGCTGTTCCTGTGGATCTTCGGCGACAACGTCGAGGATCGCATGGGACATGTGGGTTATGCGCTGTTCTACCTGGCGGGCGGCCTCGCGGCGAGCGCGACCCACGTGCTGGCAAACCCGAATTCGATCGTGCCGACGGTGGGCGCGAGCGGCGCAATCGCCGCCGTGATGGGCGCGTACATGCTGCTCTACCCCGGCGCGCGGATCGCGACCTTGGTGATCGTCGTCTTCTTCGTGCGCATCGTGGAGGTGCCCGCGTTCGCGTGGCTCGGTCTGTGGTTCCTGTTCCAACTGTTGGCGAGCGGCTTGAAGAGCGGCGCGAACGATCACGGTGGAGTGGCCGTGTTCGCGCACCTCGGCGGCTTCGCGTTTGGCGCGGGGCTGGTGCTCTTGCTCGGCCTGCGCGGGCCGCGCCGCGCGTCGCTGTAGCCATGCGCTGCGCGCTGCTCGTGCTGCTCGCCGCTCTCGCGTTCGACCCCGCGCTGCTGCGCGCGCCGCACCGCGACACGGACGGCGCGTTCTTCAATCCGTGGGATCGGCAGAGCAACTCGCTGCTCGACTTCCTGCGCTGGCAGCTCTCGCGAAACAGCTACGACAGGAGCGCGAGGCCCGCGATTCCACGGGTGCAAAATGACGGCGCTTCGCTGGCCGAGCCGAATGCGCCCGCCGAGCTCACTTGGGTCGGGCACGCGACGTTCGCGATCCACGAGGGCGACGACGTGGTGCTGACCGACCCGCACTTCGGCGAGCACGCGCTGCTTCCCAAGCGCCAGACGCCGCCCGGGATCCCGCTCGCGTCCGTGCCCGGCCAGGCGTTCGCCGTGGTCTCGCACAGTCACTACGACCACCTCGATGCGGAGACGGTGGAGCGCCTGCCCGCGAGCGTCGGTTGGTACGTGCCGCTCGGCCTCGGCAAGTTCTTCCGCGCGCGCGGGCGCAGCGACGTGACCGAGCTCGATTGGTGGCAGAGCGCAAAGCGCGGGCGCTGGACGATCACGTGCCTGCCCTCGCAACACTGGTCGCTGCGCCTCGGGATGGGACGCAACGAGAGCCTGTGGTGCGCATGGCTGCTCGACTCGGGCGCGCACCGGTACTTCTTCGCGGGAGACAGCGGCTACTTCGGCGGCTTCGAGGTGTATGGGCGCGAGCTCTCGCCGATCGACGTGGCGCTCTTGCCGATCGGCGGGTACGAGCCGCGCTGGTTCATGCAATATCAGCACATGGATCCGGCGCAAGCGCTGCAGACGTTCCTCGACCTCGGCGCGCGAGACATGATCGGCATGCACTGGGGCACGTTCGATCTCACCGATGAGCCGCTCGACGAGCCGCCGCACGCGCTCGCGCGCGCGGTCGCGGCGGCGGGCGTCGACCCGGCGCGCGTGCACGTGCTGGCGATCGGCGAGCGCTGGCGCGTGCCGGAACGGGAGTAAGTCATGGCGTTCACGCGAGTCCGCTGGGCCGAGATCGACACCTTGTTTCTCGACGCCGGGGGGACCTTGATCTCGATGGACTTCGAGCGCATCTCACGCGAGCTCGGCGCGCTCGGCGCGCCTTGCGACGCGCTGGCGCTCGCGCGCGCGGAAGCCGCGGCGCGGCCGATGGTGTCGCGGATGATCGAGTCGGGCGGCTCGACCGAGGGTCGCGACACGTTTTCGTTCTTCGTCGAACGCGTGCTCGAGCGCGTGCTCTCGCTCGACACCGCCGCGTGTACGGCGCTGGTCGATCGCCTGGTGCCGCGCATCCGCGTGCCGGGCCGCTCGCTCGAGCTCTGGTGCGTGGTGCTGCCCGGGGTCGCCGGCGCGCTCGCGCGCCTGCAGGCCGCCGGGGTTCGGCTCGTCGTGGTGTCGAACGCGGACGGTACGGTCGAGGAGGGACTCACTCGCGCCGGATTGCGCCCGCACTTCCACACGGTGATCGACTCGGCCGTGGTCGGCTTCGAGAAACCCGACCCGCGCATCTTCGCGGCGGCGCTCGCGCGGTCGCAGGGCGATCCCGCCCGAACACTTCACGTCGGAGACGTGTACGCTGCGGACGTGCTCGGCGCGCGCGCCGCGGGCTTGCCGGCGGTTCTCCTGGATCCGCATGGAGACTGGGGACCGCTCGATTGCGAGGTGGCGCGCGACGTGCCCGAGGTCGCCGAGCGGATCTTGTCGGCTCGAGCGAGATAGACGAAAGACAGGGAGACAGAGGGAGGACCGGCGATGACGATTCCGTTCTGGTGCGTGCTAGTTGCGGGGGTGCTGCCCTACGTCTGGGTGACGATCGCGGCCCGCGAGCGCCGAGTGCAGTTCGGCGCCGCAGACAACAAGCTCCCGCGCGCGCAGGAAGCGAAACTGACCGGTGTAGGGGCGCGGGCGATGGGCGCGCACAACAACGCGTTCGAGGCGCTGCCGTTCTTCGCCGCAGCCGTGGTGATCGCGCACATCTGTGGCGCCGACCCGGCGTGGTCCGCGGGCTTCGCGATCGCCTTCATCGCGTTCCGCATCGCACACGGCGTGCTCTACCTGATGGACATCGACACCCTGCGCAGTGTCTCCTTCGGCTTTTCGCAGCTCTGCACGCTCGCGCTGTTCGTCCTGGCCGCGCGCGCGTAGCGCGCGCCCGAAGAGGGGCGTAGCGCGCCCGACGGCGGCGCGGCGCAGGGCTAGAGCCGCTCGGCCTCGAGATCGACGTCGCGCACACCAACGATGCGCGCGCGCACCAGCTCGCCCGCGCGCGCGGCGCCGCGCAGGAGCACGCAGCCGTCGACTTCCGGCGCCTGCGACCAGAGCCGGCCGACCGCTCGGTCGCGCCCCGGTGAGTCGACGAGCACCTGCGCGATCTCGCCGACCTGTGTCGCGAGCTTCGCGCGCATGATTTCGCGCTGCAGCGCCATCAGCTCGCGGTGTCGGCGGCGCGAGACCGAGCGCGGGACCTTGTCGCCGAGCTCGATCGCCGCGGTGCCCTCCTCGTCCGAGTAGCGGAACACGCCCACCCGCTCGAAGCCGACCTCGCGCACGAACGCGCACAGCTCCTCGAAGTCCGCCTCCGTCTCGCCCGGGAAGCCGACGATGAACGTCGTGCGCAGCACGCAGTCGGGCAGACGCGCGCGCAGCTTCTCGACGAGCTTTCGCTGGCGCTGCGCGGTGACTCCGCGCCTCATCGCGCGCAGCAGGCGATCGCTGGCGTGTTGCAGCGGAACGTCGAGATAGCGGAGCACGCGCTTCGCGCCCGCGAACGCGTCGATCACTTCGTCGCCGAGCGCGCTCGGATACAGATACAGGAAGCGCACCCAGTCGAGTGACTCGACCTCGTCGAGCGCGCGGATCAGCTCGGCGATCCGGGGCCTCGCCGGAAGGTCTTTGCCATAGGAGAGGGTGTCCTGCGAGATGACGTTGATCTCTCGCACGCCCTGCCCCGCGAGCATGCGCGCCTCGGCGACCACCGACTCCGGCGTGCGACTCTGGAACTTCCCGCGAATTCCCGGGATCGCGCAGAACGCGCACACGCGGTCGCAGCCCTCCGCGATCTTGAGATACGCCGAGTGGCGCGCGCCCAAGAGCAGCCGCGGGCTGTGCTCGTCGTACAGGTGCGTGCGGCCCGCGTCTACGTACACGCCGCGCGAGCGACCGGCGCACGCGTCGTCGAGGATCCGCGCGATGTTCTGGAACTCACCGGTACCGACGAACGCGTCGACCTCCGGAAGCTCCTTCGCGAGCTCCGCGCCGTAGCGCTGCGGCAGGCAGCCCGCGACGACCAGCGCGCGGATCGAGCCGCGCTCCTTCTCGTCCGCCAGCTCGAGGATCGCCTCGACCGACTCCTCGCGCGCGCTCGCGATGAACGAGCAGGTATTCACGATGGCGACGTCCGCGTCCGCGAGGTCTTCCGCGATCGAGCAGCCCGCGAGCGCGAGTTGACCGAGCATGACTTCCGAATCGACCTGGTTCTTGGCGCAGCCCAAGGTCCGGAAGTAGACGCGCGGCGGTGTAGGGGCGGCCGTCATGGGCGCGGAAGGTTAGCATGAGGCGCCGGGGGGTTAGGTGATGCTGCGCAAGTTCGCGGGGCCTTACGCTGCGGGGGCGTTGGCCGCACTGCTGACGACGCTCGTCCTCTGGATCGCCGTGCGCGCGAAACTCGGGGCCGTGATCGACGTGCAACTGGGCAAGCTGTTTCCGGGTGGCCTCGACCCGCACTGGCTCGGCTCGCGCGTGCTCGAGGGGAGTCTCTTCGCGCTCGCGCTGCCGCTGGCGCGCGGCCGGGGACTCACACCGGTGCGCGCGGGGCTCGTCGTCTCACTGCTGCCGTCCCTGCGCGCCTTGTTTCTACAGCTGCCGAACGAGGGCTACGGGATGTTGGGCGTGCAGCTCGGCGCGCTCACGCCGGTCGTGGTACTGGCCGCGAACGGCCTCTGGGGTTGGTTCCTCGGCTCGCTGGTCGGACGGGTGGGCGTCGAGGGCGGGACCTGACCTGTGTGCGGCGCCGGTCTGGCGCCTAGGTGTGCGGCGCCGGTCTGGCGCCTACGCCGTGTTAGTCTCGAGGGCATGCGCGTCGGAGTGATCAGTGACACGCACGACAACGCGCGCAACGTCGCGCGCATCGTGGCGGTGCTGCGCGAGGCGCGCGTCGAGCGCGTGATCCACACCGGCGACATCACGCGAGCCGCGACCTTGCGCATGCTGGCGGAGATCGCCGTACCCGTATTCGGCGTGTACGGGAACAACGATCTCGAGCGCGGGTCGTTGGCCATTGCGGCGGCGGAGCTCGGCTTCGAGCTCGCCGAGCCGCCGCTCGAGCTGCACTGGGCCGGCCGGCGCATCACCGTCGTACACGATCGCAAGGCGCATCCGCGGCTCGAGCTCGCGGCGCGCGACGTTCTCCTTCACGGGCACGATCACCGCCACGCGCTCGAGCGCATCGACGGCGCCCTCGTCTTCAATCCCGGCGAATGCGCGGGTTGGCTCGAGGGCCGCAATGCCGTCGGCGTGCTCGACCTGCTGCGGCTCGAAGCCGACGTGCTCCGGTTCTAGTGTGAGGCGCGAGCTGCTCGCGATCGCCGACCAGATGCGCGCGCTCGCCACCACCGGCTTGCACTTCAGCGAGGGTCCGTTCGACCGCGAGCGGTACGAGAAACTGTTGCAGCTCGCCGCGCGACTCGCGGCGCAGGGCGCCGGCGACGAGCCGCTCGCTCTCGAGCGCTTGTTCCGCGCGACCGACGAAGGCTACGTGACTCCGAAGCTCGACGTACGGCTCGCGCTGTTCCGCGGCGACGAGGTCCTGTTGGTGCGCGAGCGCGTGGACGGCCGCTGGTCCTTGCCCGGCGGCTTCGTCGACGTGGGCGACAGCCCGTCGGAGGCGGCGCTGCGCGAGGCCGTGGAAGAAGCGGGCGTCATCGCGCGCGTCGAGCGGCTGGCAGGGATCTTCGACACACGCCTGCAACCCGACTGTCCGCCGCACCTCTTCCACATACACAAATTGGTGTTCGTCGGACGGCTGCTCGATCCGGAGGCGACGCCGCGCGCCGGCAGCGAGGCGACCGACGCCGCGTACTTCCCCGTCGGCCAGCTCCCCGACCTCTCGCTCGGCCGCACGTTGCCGCTGCACGTGCGCGAAGCGCTGCGAGTCGCGCGGGACCCCGCCGCGCTGCCATACTTCGACTGACATGAGCGATTCGGTCGATCTCCTCGATCCCGACGGGTACGCGCGCAGCGGCTACCCCTGGCAGGCCTGGGCGGAGCTGCGCGCGCACGATCCGGTGTCGCGGCGGCGCCACGGCGAGATGGGCGAGTACTGGGCGGTGGTGCGCCACGCCGAGCTGATCGCGGTGTCGCGCCGGCCGCGCGAGTTCGTCTCGGGTCCGCGCCTCAACATGCCGCCCCGCCGCGTGCATCCCGGGCAAACCGAAGAGATCCTGCCCGAGACGATCATCACCATGGATCCGCCGCGGCATGCGCAGTACCGCGCGCTCACCAGCCGCCACTTCACGCCGCGCGCGCTCGCCGCGTTCGAGCCGCGCATCGCGGTGCTCGCGCGCGAGATCGTCGTGCGCGCGGTCGAAGCGTTCGGCGATGGGGGCGAGTTCGACTTCGTCGACGAGGTCTCGGCGCGGCTTCCGCTCGCCGTCATCATGGAGCTCTTGGGCGTGCCGCGCGCCGACTGGGATGCGCTGCTCGCGCTCGCCAACCAGACGGTCGGCTCGGGCGACCCCGAGTACAACCAGGGCGGTGTCTCGATCAGCGTCGCGCTCGCCGCGCGCAAGGCCATCTTCCAACACTATTCGGCGTACATCGCCGAGCGGCGCGCGCGGCCGCGCGACGACCTGATGAGCGCGCTCGTCGCGGCGCGGATCGACGGCCGCGCGCTCCACGACGACGAGATCCTGGGCTACTGCTTCCTGCTGACCGCGGCGGGAAACGAGACCACGCGCAACGCGACGACCGGCGGCATGCTCGCGCTGCTAGAGCACCCCGCGGAGCTCGCGCGGCTGCGCGGCGACCCGAGCCTGTTCCCGCGCGCCGCCGACGAGATCGTGCGCTGGACCTCGCCAGTGATTCACTTCTGCCGCACCGCCACGGCGGACACGGAGCTCGGCGGGCAGCGTATCCGCGCGGGCGAGACACTCGTTCTCTTCTATCCGTCCGCGGCGCGCGACGAGGCCGCATTCACGCGCGCGGACGTCTTCGACGTCGGCCGCTCGCCGAACCCGCACGTTTCGTTCGGGATCGGCGAGCACTACTGTCTGGGCGCGCGCCTCGCGCGGCTCGAGCTCGCCGCGATCCTGCGGGAGCTCGTCGCGCGCCTCGACTCGCTCCAGCTGGCCGCGCCGATCGAACGCCTGCGCTCGACCGTGATCGGCGGGATCAAGCACATGCGCGTGCGCATCGCCTCCGCCTAGTTCGGCCAGTCGTTCGTGCGGCAGTTCTTCGCGTCGATCGCGCTCACGACCTGGAGGTAACCCGGCCAGCCGAAGAAGGGGATGAAGCCGAGATAGAACTTGCGCTTCGGGATGTTCGCGAAGCCGCCGCCGGCGTTCCGCCCCTCGCCCAGACCCGGGTGCGCGATCGACAGCCACATCGCGCTCTTGCCGTTGCACTTCGGGGTGGTCGCCTCGATGAGCGCCTGGCGCAGTCCCTTCTCGTCCGCCACCGGGTAGTAGGTGCCGCCGCCGCCCTCCGCAACACATTCCAGTGTTCCCCGCTCGCCGCTGCCGACATCGAGGCCGACGACGTGCACGCGCACGTCGATCCCGGTCGTCTCCTTCACCTGCTTCGCGACCGCGCAAGGATCGCTCTCGCAGGTCTCGGTGCCGTCGGAGACGAGCACGATCGTCGACTGACCGGGCAGCCCCTTGAGCGCTTCGGCGGCGCGCAGCAGCGATGCGCCAATCGGCGTCATGCCGTGAGGGGAAACATTTGCGAGCGCCGTGTCGAAGGACTTCGGGTCGACGCGCTGCACGGGGCGCAACACGTCGATGTCCTTGCAGTCCCTCTTCTCGCGCGGCGACTTCGAGCCATACACGATCAGGCCCACGTTGATCTCCGCGGGCATGTTGTCGACCAGGTCCTTCACCACGCGCTGGGCCAGCTCCATCTTGACCTGGCCGCCCATGCGCCCCGCCATGCTGCCCGAGGCGTCGAGCACGATCAGGACGTTGCTCGCGTCGTCCGCGCGCGCCGCGAGCGGCGCCACGCAGGTGGCCGCCAGCGCAGCGATCGCGAACCGAGCTCCAAGCTTCGCCATGTGACCTCCTCCGATGGGCGTGTGTGTTCGAGGCCGCCGGGATCTTAGACTGTGCGCGAACCTTGGCACAGTCCGACGACAGGACTCCGCGCGCGAGCGATGCGACCGATCCGCTGATCGGCCGCCGCGTGCGCGATTTCCTGGTCGAGAAGCGCATCGGGCACGGCGGCATGGGCGCCGTGTATCGAGCGCAGCATCTCCTACTCGGCGAGCCGCGCGCGCTGAAGGTGATTCGCGCGGAGCTGTTTCGCTCGGTGCCGCAGGCGGTGGAGCGCTTCGAGCGCGAGGCGCGCATCGCGGTGAGGCTGCGCCACCCGAATCTCGTGCTGCTGCACGACTTCTTCGTCGAGGACGGCGCTCACTTTCTGGTCATGGAGTATGTCGTCGGGCAGAGCCTCGGCGACCTCCTGCACGCGCGCGCCGCGCTCTCGACCGCCGAGATCTGCGCCATCGGCGCGCAGTGCTGCGCGGGGCTGGCGCACGCGCACGAGCTCGGCATCGTGCACCGGGATCTCTCACCCGAGAACGTGATGCTCACGCCCACGCCGGAGGGGCCCGCCGTCAAGATCATCGACTTCGGAGTCGCGCGCGCGGCGCTCTCGACGGAGCAGAGTGCGCACACCGCCGACGCCACGCTCACGCGCGCGGGCGACTTCATCGGGAAGCCGCGCTACGCGTCGCCGGAGCAAGCGGGTTCGCTGCGCCCGGGTGAAGCGCTCGACGGACGCAGCGATCTCTACTCACTCGGGCTCTTGCTGTACGAGATGGCGACGGGCGCGCTGCCCTTCCAATCGGAGTCCGCCCTCGGCTATCTCGCGCTGCAGCTCTATCAGGCGCCCCCTGCACCTTCGCAGCTGCGCCCCGAGCTCGCCGTCTCGCCGGAGCTCGAGGCGGTCATCCTGCGCTGTCTCGAAAAAGATCGAACGCGCCGTTTCGCGAGCGCCCGTGAGCTGGGCGCGGCGCTCGAGGCGGTTGGCCGCGCGAACGCAGAGCGACTCACTCGTGCGGTGCGCCCGCGCGCGTCCGGGATGGCGAAGCTCGCCACGGCCGGCGTGCTCGCTCTCGCGCTGGCCGCGGGCGCCGCGTGGTGGCGGGAGTCACTCGAGCGCGTCCCGGTGACTGCGCCCGCGGTCGCGAAGCCAGTCGTCGAGTCAGTGCCCGTCGCGCCGCCGGTCGTACCCGCGCCCCCGCCGGAGCCGGCGACGGCGCCCACGCCGGCTCGCGCGGAGATTGCGCCGCCTGCACCACCTCCGACCGCGGCACCGGCGGCGCCCGCGGCAGAGGCCGTGCCGGCACCGAAGTCGAAGCCGCCGCTCGCAACCGCGCGCGCGACATCGCCCCCAAAGGCGGCGGCCGCGCCGGCGGCCTTCGCGAGCGCAGCCGAGATGCAGAGCGCGTTCGACGCGGCGCTCGCCTACGAGCAGAACAACCCCGGCTCAGCCGCGATCGCGAACTGGAAGCGCTTCCGGAGCCGCGCGCCTTCGCAGGATCTGGATGAGCGCGCGAAGCGCCGCATCACCGAGCTGACCCTGGGCGGCATGAAGAGTTTCCCCTGACCTGACCATGCGAGCGCGTGCGGTCTCGGCGTGGTCGCCGTCGGCGTTTGGATGATCGCCGCCGCGGGCTTGCGCCCGCTCGCCGAATCCGGCGAGCTGTTGCGCCCCGCGCTCGTTCCTCCATCTTCCGCCGCCTGACCCAGCGACACTGCGCGCAGTCGATCGTGCTCTTGCCCGGGCTCTCGCTCGCGGCGCTCGCCGGTTACTCGGCCGGCGCCGGCTGCTACGCGACCACCATGAATTGCTTCAGCGTGGTCCTGCCC
>JBGQIB010000112.1:0-14766 GCA_041498295.1 bacterium
CTTCGGCGGGCGCCTCCTCGCGGGTGCCCTTCTCGCTCGCGGACTCGCTGCGAAACCCACTCGTCGGCATCCCGCCGAATCGCCGGCCTGTTGCCGACTCGAGCAGTGAGTCCCTCTTCTACTAGTTTTTAGTAGAAGAGCATCGTGCTCGCACCACCGCGCGCGGCGCAGGCGGGATCCGAAAACTGGAGCTCGCGCGGCGGCCGGATGCCGACGAGTCGGGTCGAGGTCCGCCGATGGGACCCACGAGGAGCGCCGGCCGCCGCGCGGGCGGCGCTCCTCATCGTTCTATTCCGGAGTCACGTAGGCCGCGGTGATTCCACCGTCGACGAGGAACGTCGATCCGGTCGTGAACGAAGCGTCGTCCGACGCGAGCCAGAGCGCCGCGCGCGCGATCTCGATCGCCTCGCCGAAGCGCCCCATCGGGATGTGCACGAGCCGGCGCTGCCGCTTCGCCTCCGTGTCGAGATACTTCATCAGGAGCTCCGTGCGCAGTGGCCCGGGACATAGCGCGTTCACGCGGATCTTCTCGCGCGCGTGAATCACCGCGAGCTCGCGCGACATCGCGAGCACCGCGCCCTTGCTCGAGGTATAGGCGAGCTGCGGCGTCGCTGCGCCGAGCACCGCCACGAACGACGCGACGTTGATGATCGAACCGCCGCCCGCGCGGCGCAGCGCCGGGATGCCGTACTTGCAGCCGAGAAATACGCCGCGCACGTTGACCGCCATCGTCAGGTCCCACACCGCTTCCTCGGTGTCGGTCGCGCCGTTGTCGTCGATGTGCGAGATACCGGCGTTGTTCATCAGCACGTCGAGCCGCCCGAACTCGCGCTCCGCGGCCTCGACCATCGCCTTCGCGTCCGCGCCCTTCGACACGTCGGCGCGCACCGAGAGCGCGCGCCCGCCCGCGCCCTTCACGTCGCTCACCGTGCGCTCGGCCGCCTGCGCGTTGACGTCCGCGACGACGACGGACGCGCCCTCGCTCGCGAACAAGAGCGCGGTCTCGCGCCCAATGCCGCTGCCCGCGCCCGTGATCAGCGCGACTTTCCCCGAGAGTCTCACGTCGCTTCCCTCTTCAGAAATGAACGCGGAGAAGGGTTAGGGCTTCGCGAGGTATTCCGCGAGCAGCTCGATCAGCGCGCGCCGATCGATCGGCTTGGCGGCAAACGCATCGCAGCCGCAGGCGAGACAGCGCTCGCGGTCCTCGATCATTGCGTGCGCCGAGAGCGCGATGATGGGCCGCGTGAAGCCCGCGTCGCGCAGCGCCTGCGTCGCGGCGTAGCCGTCGAGCGCCGGCATCTGCATGTCCATCAGCACCGCGTCGAACGGCCGGCCCTCTCGCTCCGCGGCCAGCGCCCGGTCGATCGCGGCGCGGCCGTCGCTGGCGAGCGAGACCTCGAGCCCGACGCGCGTGAGCAGCCGCTCGACCAAGCGCTGGTTGTCGATCCCGTCCTCCGCCACCAGCACGCGACCGCGCAGCACCGGCAGGCTTCCCTGCGACGACGAGTCACGCGCGACTAGCTCCGCGTCGAGCGCCGCTGTCGTGGGCCGCGCGCCGCCGTCGGGCTTGCCGACGGAGACGCGCAGGCGGAACGTCGAGCCGCGGCCGAGCTCACTCTCGAGGTCGAGCTTGCCCTCGAGCTGCTGCGCCAGGCCGCGCGAGATCGCCAGCCCGAGGCCCGTCCCGCCATAGCGGCGCGACGCCGACGGGTCCGCCTGCGAGAACGGCGCGAACACGCGCTCGCGGTCCTCCGGCGCGATGCCGATGCCCGAGTCGGTCACCTCGAACGAGATCTGTCCTTCGCCGCCGATCGGCGAAGCCCGGTGCGACACCGAAAGGCGTACCCCGCCCTGCTCCGTGAACTTGATCGCGTTCCCGACCAGGTTCACCAGGATCTGCTGCAGCCGCAGCGCGTCGGTGTAGATCGTGTCCGGCAGATCCGCGCCCAGCTCGAGGTCGAGTGACAGACCTTTCGAGCGCGCGCGCTCGCGCAGGAGCGCCGCGACGTGCTGTGCCACGGAGATCGGCGACGTCGCGCTGCGCCGCACCTCGAGCCCGCCGGCCTCGATCTTCGACAGGTCGAGCATGTCGTTGATGAGCGCGAGCAGGTGGTGACCGTTGCGGCGCAAGGTCTCGATCGCCTCGCGCCGCTCGCCGTCGGTGAGATCGGGCTCGGCCAACACGTCGGTGTAGCCGAGGATCGCCGTCATGGGCGTGCGGATCTCGTGACTCACGTTCGCGACGAAGAGACTCTTGGCGCGACTCGCGGAAGTCGCGGCATCGCGCGCGGCGACCAGCGCGCGCTGCGCGTCCTCCTCGAAGATCCCGTGCATGTACACAAGGCCCGCACACAACACGATCGCCGCGCACAGCGCGACCATGCGCTCCACGGCGAGCTCCGGGCCCGCCGGGCTCGGGGGCAGCGCGACGCCGAGAGCGTCGAGCAGCACGCAGGCGAAGAGGAACACGAGCACCCAGGCGGCGCTCGTGATGACCGTGCGACTGCCCGCGCAGGCGCGCGCGAGCACCGGGAACACCACGAACCACGGCAGACCGGGCGAGCGCAAGCCGCCCTTCGCGAGCGTGAACGACACCGCGACGGCCATGAAGATCCACATGCCCGCCTTCGCGGCGCGCTCCGTGTCTCCGCGCCGCCAGAGCCAAACAGTCAGAGCGACGCCTGCGGCGCAGCCGAGCGCGATTGGAAGCGCAGCGCGCCACGCGTGCGCGAGCGGCCCGATCGAGAGCTCGATCGCCATGCGCACGATTCCGTAGGAGACCAAGACGGCGGTGTTGAACACGATCACGCGCGCGCGCCGGCGCACGATCGGGTCGCCTCGGTGGAGCGCCGAGGGCACCAGGCGATCCACGAACTCGATCCAGCCGCCCGCTTTGCGGGCCCCCGCCGCCATTGGCTCCGCCTCGCGCTTCAAAAGGTGCGCCAAAAGGCATCGGCGAGAACGCCAAAGGCCTTGATCCGGCGCGCCTTTCGGGTATCCACACGCCTCCCCGAATGCCACCGACGCCAGGGAGGCGAGAGGCGCGATGGAAGGTGGAGCGCGGCGTTTGCAGAGCGAGGTCGAGCGGCGCCGCACGTTCGCGATCATCTCGCACCCCGACGCCGGCAAAACGACGCTGACCGAGAAGCTGTTGTTGTTCGGCGGCGCCGTGCGCGAAGCCGGCGCGGTGCGCGCGCAGCGCGCCGCGCGCTACGCGACGAGTGACTGGCTCGAGCTCGAGAAGCAGCGCGGCATCTCCGTATCGAGCTCGGTGATGCACTTCGACTGGACCCCGTCCGATGGTCGCGTGGGCACCCTACCCACGCCGTCCGGTGATCGCGTGGGCACCCTACCCACGCTCCGGTACCGCGTGAACATCCTCGACACGCCGGGCCACCGCGACTTCAGCGAAGACACCTACCGCACGCTGCTCGCCGCCGACTCGGCGGTGATGCTGATCGACGTCGCAAAGGGCGTCGAAGCGCAGACGCGCAAGCTCTTTGAAGTCTGCCGCCTGCGCCACATCCCGATCTTCACGTTCGTGAACAAGCTGGACCGCCACGGCCGCGACCCGCTCGACCTCATGACCGAGATCGAAGAGGTCCTGAAGATCGACGCCATTCCGCTCAGCTGGCCGATCGGATCCGGCAGTGAGTTCCGCGGCGTGTACGACCGGCTCGGCAATCGCTCGCTGTACTTCTCGGGCGGCAAGCACGGCACGACCCTCGTCGAGCAGCGCGAGGTCGAAGGCATGCCCGAGAGCGCGCCGCTGCGCGAAGCGCTCGAGCTACTCGACGGCGCGGGCGCGAAGTTCGCGCCGCTCGAAGTCCGCGCGGGCCGCCAGACGCCGGTGTTCTTCGGCAGCGCGCTCACGAACTACGGCGTGCTGCCGTTCCTGGAGCGCTTCCTCGAGCTCGCCCCCTGCCCGTCCGCGCGCGAGACCGCCACGGGGCCGATCGATCCCGTGCGCGACGAGTTCTCCGGTTTCGTCTTCAAGATTCAGGCGAACATGGATCCCGATCACCGCGACCGCGTCGCGTTCCTGCGTGTTTGCTCCGGTCGCTTCGTGCGCGGCGAGGACGCCGTGCTCGCGCGCACCCAGAAGCCGGTTCGCCTCGCGCACTCGACCCTGCTGATGGGACAAGGGCGCGAGGAAGTCGACGAGGCATTTCCGGGCGACGTCGTCGGACTCTTCGATCCGGGCGCGTTCCGCATCGGCGACACACTCTCGACGAGCGGGCGCATCGCCTTCGGCGGTATCCCGACGTTCTCTCCGGAGCACTTCCGGCGCGTCGAGGTCGCGAAGGTCGAGCGGCGCAAGGCGCTCGCGAAGGGTCTCGACCAGCTCGCGCAGGAAGGCGCCGTGCAGATCTTTACCGACCCCGGCAGCGGTACGGCCGCGCAGATCCTGGGCGTGGTGGGTCCGCTGCAGTTCGACGTGCTGGTACACCGAATGGAGTCGGAGTACGGCGTCGAGCTGCGACTCACACCGCTGCCGTATAAGATCGCGCGCTGGGTTCACGGGAGCTACGATCCGGACGTGCTGCGCTACTCGGACGCGATGCGGCTCGTCGAAGACCGCGATCGGCGCGCGGTGTTGCTCGCCGAGAGCTCGTGGCACATCGAGCGCGCGCTCGCGCGGCATCCAGAGATCCAGCTCTCCGAGACCTCGGATCCGCAGCTGCGTTGACTCACACGGCGCGGGCGCGCAGAAAGTCGTCGAGCGCTCGCCGAAATGCTGTGCTCTGTTCCGCGTCCACTTGGTGTCCCGAGCACGGAATGACGACGCCGAGACCCCGCGTCAGGCGACTCAGCCCGCGATCGAGATCCGCCTGCGGTAGCGCCCCGCCCTCACCGCCCGCCCGGATCACGAGCGTCGGGCACTGGATGCGCGCGAGATACTCGTCGACAGCAAAGCCGCGCATGGCCTTCAGATTGATCGTGACCGTTAGGTTCTCCGGATCGAGCTCCATGAGTCCCTCGACATACTCGCGCTGCAGCGCTTCGCTCATCCACGGCGGCGCGGCCCACAGCGCGAGGATCTGCTCGACGCTCATCCCGGAACGCGCCGCGCCCTCCATCAGGCGGAATTGCGTGAAATCGGTCTCCGGACGCTCCCTGGCGTAGAGCGGCGGATCCACCAACACCGCGCACGCGACCGCCGCAGGCGAGCCCGCGGCGACCTTCACCACCTGCATAGCGCCGAGTGAATGGCCGACCAATACGGCCGGCTCGGTGAGAACTGCGCGCAGAAAGGCGTCCAGATCGCGCGCGTGATCCAGCCACGAGTAGCGCCCGGGTGTCCGACCCGAGCGACCGTGACCGCGCGCATCGAGCGCGAACACCTGCCAGCGATCGACAAATGCCTCCATGTGAGCGCGCCAGCGCTGCGAGCGGCCAGACACTCCGTGAAGCCAAACCAACGGAGGTCCGGACTTCGGTCCTTCGACGTAGCTGAGGGAGAGCTCCGGGGTTTCGAGGCTGCGGCGAACGAGATTCATGATCGACTCCTTGACCCTAATATCATATTTTTCTATAATACTAGCAACAATGGCCGCCCGAAGCAGCGCGAGAATCGAGAAGCAACAGTTCAACGTCTTCCTGCCTCGCGACGTCGTGAAGCAGCTGAAGCACCTCGCGATCGAGCGCGGCGAGTCACTGAGCTCGTTGGTCGAACGGATCTTCCGCGAACAGATCGAGCTCTCGGAGAAGGAGGGAAAGTGGCTACCCGAATGATCGTCTATGCCTACACCGAGGAGTTCGCGGCGCTGTGTCGCTTTTACGAAGAGGCCCTCGGCGTAAAGGGCGAGGCACTCGGACCGAGTTGGTGCGCCTTCTCGACCGGGCCCGGGCGCTTCGCACTGCATCGCCAGAACTCCGCCGACCCGCAGCGGATCGAGACGTTCCGCCTGGACTTCGTGGTCGACGAGCTCGAGGACGCCATTGCGCGCTGCGCGGCCGCGGGCGCGCGGGTCACTCGCGGAGTCCAGGATGAAGCCTACGGGAGGTCAGCAATCCTCCACGATCCAGAGGGCCGCGAGTTCACGCTGATCGAGGAAGACGTCGCGCCTTCTTGACTCCTTGCTATCTAGATCCCGAGGAAGCTCCTGTGGTTCGACAAGAGCTGGAAGCCGGGCGAGATCGAGCCGCTCGAGTAACTGCCGCGCGTCAGGAGGGCGTGAAGGGCTCGGGCCCGCTCTCGTTGCTGAGCCCGACCGCCTTCTCGGCTACGGCGCGCGCCGCCTCCTCGATCGTCGCGTAGCGCACGTCGACCAGCGCGCGCTTGGCTTCCTGGAACGCCTCGGGCTTGAAGCCCGTGTGCGTGCGCGGCCGGAGCGCCGCGACGTGTCCGAGGTTCACGTCCGCCGCGGAAATTCCGCCGCTCGGGAGAAGCGCGGGCTGCACGCCGGCCGCGGGCTTCGCGATCGGCATGATGACGGGCTTGGGCATCGCGATCGCCGGCTTCGGCATGGCGGGCTTGGGCATCGCGGGCGCCGGCTTGGCAACGATCGGCTTCGCGGTCGGCGGCGCGATCGGCACGGGCTTGGGCGCGGGCTTCGCGGCGACTTTCTGCTTCGGCGCGGCCGCCTTTTTGGCGACCTTCTTCGGCGCGCTCTTCTTCTTCGCGCCCGCCTTCTTCTTCGTCGCCGCCTTCTTCTTCCCCGCAGCCGCCTTCTTCGTCTTCTTCTTGTTTTTCGCCATGGCGCGGATCGTATCGCATGACTCCCGCAGCGCTAGAGGGGAGTCACCCGGCGGAACTGCCACAGCAGGAGCAGGTCATACACGATCTTGAGTAGGCCGGCGCACAGCAGCGGCCAGCCGAACGAGCTGTGCTGGAGCATCACTCCTGCCAGGAACGGGCCGAGCGCGGAGGCGAGGCTGCGCGGCACGTTGGTGACGCTCGCCGCGGCGGCGCGCTCCTCCGGCGGGACGACCGCCATCACGTACGACTGGCGCGCGGGCACGTCCATCTGCGCGAGCGCGCCGCGGATCAGGAGACATGCGAGCGCGAGCGGCGCGGTCGGCATGAAGACCGCCGCGATGAGCAGCGCGTTCGCGGGCAGGTGCGTGAACACCATGGTCTCGATGAGCCCGATACGCGCGGCGAGCCACGCCGACGCGAACTGCGAGAACGCGGATAGGGTCGCGGCGGCGAAGAAGAACGCGCCGAGCTCGGCGAGCGAGAGCGAGAAGCGCTGATGCAGCCAGAGCGCGACCATCGCCTGCACCGCGAAGCCGCCGCCGAACGAGTCGAGCGAGAAGAGCGCGGTGAGTCGCAGCACGACCTTGCGCGAGCGGGCGAGCGGCGCGCGCGGCGCGGCCTCGCGCGGCTTCTCCGCCGCCGGACCCAGGCCGAGATACAGTGCGACGAGCGGCAGCGCCACCAGCGCGTAGCCCACGAACAACGCGCGCAGGCCCGTCTGCAGCTCCACAGCAAAGTGTCTCGACGCGAGCTCGGGCAGGCCCGCGGCGAGCGAGCCCGCCGCGCCCAGGAGCGCGCCAGCCACGTTGTAGCGCGCGAACGTCGCCGTGCGCGTGCGCACGTCGTGCGATTCCGCGAGCAGCGCCTGCTCCGTCGGCAGGAACACCGACACGTCGCCGGCGGTCGGGTTCAAGGTCCCGACGAACGCGATCACGAACAGCGGCGCCAACGCCGCGACCCCCGCGAAGCCGAGGCCCGTCGCGACCATCAGCGCGCACGCGGCGAGCAGGATTTGTCGCGGCGCGAAGCGAGCGCCCGCGAGCCCGACCGCGAGCGTGAGCAGCGCGCTGCCGACCAGGGTCGCGGTCGCGAGCGCGCCGACCTCGAGCACGGAGAAGCCGAGGCCGATCAGATATGTCGAAAGCACCACGCTGACCGCGCCGTCGGCGAAGCCGCGCAGCCCGCGCGCGGCGATCAGGCGGTGTGAGTCAAGCAAGCTACGCGTGCGTAGCGGCGGCGGTGGGCTGTGAAAGCACGGCGCTGCCGTTCTCGCCGTTCACGTGCGCGAGGTGCGCGCGGATCGTGTCCTCGGAGATCGGCTCGCGGCGCAAGCGCAGCGCCGGGCCGATGCGCGAGAGGTGGAACACGAAGATCGTCAGCGCGAAGCCCGCGATCACGATCGCGATCACCGCGAGCGGACCGGGATTCCCGCTCGTCGCCGAAAGCTCGTTCGTCACCCAGAGCGCGAGCCCGATGGTGAGCGCGAGCGAGAGCGCCGCGACGCGCAGAACGTCGAAGAGCGCGCCGTGCGCGCCGCGGGAGAGCACGCGGCGCAGCTCGCCGACGGAGAAGTAGTCGAGGAACCAGCTCGTGCCCTCGTCGACGTCGCGGTCGGCGGGCGGCGCGAGCAGCTGGTTCGTGAGTGGATCGATCGCGGTCTCGCCGCGGCCATGCGCCGCGACCCCCGCGAGGATCGCGCGGTGCACCGTCTCGCTGATCGGGAAGCGCCACGCGATGAAGAACGCCGCGATCGAGAACGCCGACGGCGTGAGCGCGAACACCGCGCGAATCGCGAACAGCACCTCGGGCGACTGCGGCAGATTCGGCTGATAACCGAGCCACGCGAGCAGCGCGAGCGGCAGCGACGCGCTCGGGATCACGATGAACTTCGGCACCAGCCCCCAGAGCGCGAGATACTGCGCTTCGCGGCGCTTGCCGGTGTGGAGCTCGTCGTAGTCGATCACGTCCGCTTGGATCGCGGGCGGCAGGAACAGCCCCGCGCCGAAGCTCGAGCCCGACCAGATGATGAGCGCCAGACACGCGAAGTTGTCGCCCGGTCCGAGGAAGAAGAGCGAGAGCCCTCCGGTGACGCCCATGACGAAGCTCGTGAGCCAGGCGTTCAGCTTCCCGACCCGCTTCGCGAGCGCGAGCCAGAGCGGCAGACACAGCAGGCCCGACAGAAAATAGGCGATGAGAAAAATCGTGAGCCAACCGTCGGCCACCTTTTGTTCGATCGGTGGAGCGTTCAGCAAGTAGCGGTTGAAGTACGGCATCAGCAGGCCCGGAATCGCGCCGGGAATGCTGGCGACGGCGTAGCAAGTAAAGAGCACCGAGAACGGCCGGTTTCGCAGCGAGCGGCGCACGCCTGGGACGAGCGGGTTCGACTTGCGCGCTACGAAGTCGGGCCGCTCCCGCACGCGCAGCACCAGCAGCCAGTAGAGCACCACCATGAGGGCCGCGTAGTTGAGCGCCATGAGGGCGAACGCGCGGCGCTGCTCCATGCCCAGCACGTTGGTCAGGATCCCGGGCACGCTCGCCGCTACCAACGTCCCGATCAGCGCGAATCCCTCGCGCCACGAGAACAGACTCGAGCGCTCGTGATAGTCGAGAGTCAACTCGGGACCGAGCGCGGCGTGCGGCAGCCCGTAGAGCATGTTCAGAATGAAGAACAGCATCAGCGTCGTGCCGAACCAGACCGCCGCGCCTGAAGTGCTGAGCCACGTCGGCGGTGTGAAGAGCGCGATGAACACGAGCGCGGCGACCGGCGTCGCCAAGGCGATCCACGGGCGCCGCCGGCCCCAGCGCGTGTGTGTGTGGTCCGAAAGCCAGCCGACGAACGGATCGATGATCGCGTCGAGCACGCGCGCGAGCGCCGCCGCGAGGGCGACCCACGCGAGCGGCACGAGCACCGTGTCGGAGTAGAACGGGTTGACGTGGATCGCGACCGGGATCGCCATCGCCGCGCCCGCGACGCTCGGCGCGCCGTAGATGAGCTTCATTCCGAGCGTGAGCTTCTCGCGCGCCGGCTCACTCACGGGAAGCGCGCCCGAAGCCAAGCGGCCGTGAGATCCAGCGCCTCGCGCCGCCGCCCTTCCAAGTAGTGCGGCGCGCCCTTCAGCTCGACGTACTCCAGGTCATCGGCCGCGCACGCGTCGCGGATCGCGTGCGCGTGCGACATGCGGATCTCCGTATCCGCGGTCGCGTGCACGATGAGCGACGGGACCTTCACGCGCGGCATCGTGTCGGCCAGGCGCGCGTGCGACGAGAGACCCGACCAGGTCGAGAGCCAGCCGCGCGCGCTCATCACGCGCGCGAGTCCGAAGCGCCCGTAGTTTCCGTCGAGCGGGTCGGGGAACGCGAACAGCGAGCCGAGCGGGCGATCGTCGGGATCGATCGAGAGATCGAGATACGCCGGGTCCGCGAGCGTGCGGTAGATGACCAGGTACTTCGCGTGCACCGCGCGCTGTCGCCAGTGCCGCCAGTTGCGCGCGTCGGCCTGCTTGTCGATGCCCTTCGAGATGCGCGCCGCGTCCTCTGCCGAAGCGATCGACGCGCGCGCGATCGCATCGAGGCGCGCGACGCGTGCGAGCTGCGCCTGGCGATAGTGCGCGAGCCAGGCGTGGTCGTAGTGACTCGGCTCGGGCCACGGGCGCCAGCCGTTGTCGGGGTCGTACATGTCGAGCTCGGCGATCACGGCTTCCGGATCGCTCTCGTCGGCGACCGACGGGTCGATCACGCTGTTCATGAACACGCCCTCGCCCGGGTGCGCGGCGATCGCGATCCAGCCATCGCCGACGCCGCGCTCGACGTGAGTCAGCGCCATCAGTGACCCGCCGCCGCTGTTGCCGAGCAGGACGACCGCCGCCGCGCCGCGCCGCTTCATCTCGAGCGCCGCCGTCTCGACGTCGAGCGCGCAGTTCTCGTGCAGGCAGTCGATGTCGTTGTTCACGTAGCGCGTCGCGAAACCGAGCACGGCGTAGCCCGCGGCCGCGAGCAGCGGACACGCGTAGTGCACCGAGAAGTCACCTCGCGGATGAGACAGCACGACTGCCGTCTTCCACGCCTGACCGACGGGCGGCGTCC
Organism: bacterium; assembly: GCA_041498295.1. Lineage (GTDB taxonomy): Bacteria > Myxococcota_A > UBA9160 > SZUA-336 > SZUA-336 > VGRW01. The sequence goes on from JBGQIB010000112.1 coordinate 10,787, forward strand.
ACAACGTGCCGCGCACCAGCGCGCCGTCCGCGGAGACGAGGCGCACGTCTTCACGGCGGATCGCGACCTTCGGGTCGTCCTCGGGCAGTGGCCAGTATGCGAGCCCGAAGGGACGCCGGGCACCCATCGCATGCGGCATTTCTCGCGTCCCCTTCCTCTCGGGCGCCAGCATAACCGATCGCCGCGGCCTCGATGCGCTAGCATGGCGCGCCCATGGCCGATCCCGAGAACCTCGTCGCGCGCGCCTATGAGACGATCGTCGGCTGGCTCGCGCGCGGTCACGAGACACGCACGCAACCGCTCGCGCAGTTCGTACGCGACCCGCGCATGCCCGTCGTGTACGACGCGAACTTCATGGCCGACGTGCGCGCGCGCACGCCGGATGAGATCGAATCGGTGCTGGCCGCGGCGGACTCGATGTTCCGCGAGCTCGGACACCGGCAGTTCCTCTGGGATCCCGAGATGCCGATCGAGTTCGAGGCGCGGCTGCATCTCGACGGCTACGAGACCACCACTGAGTTGATCCTCGTGCTCGAGGGCCCGCTCGCGTCGAGCGGACCCAAGGTCGAGCTGCGCCCCGCGGAGAGTGACGCCGACTGGCGCGTGATCTACGAGCTCTGCCGGCTCGACCACAACGAGGAGGTCGAGAAGGGCTTCCACCGCGCGTGGGAGCCCGAAGTCAGCGAGCAAATCGTCGCTGCGAAGCGCGTCAAGGCGCCCGACGTTCGCTACTACCTCGCGCGCGCGGACGGCGTCGACTGCGCGTTCTTCTCCGCGTGGCCGGGCGAGAACGGCGTCGGCCAGGTCGAGGACCTGTTCACGCGCGCCGACTTCCGAGGCCGCGGCATCGGCACAGCGCTCCTCAGCGCGTGCGTCGACGACGCGCGCGCGCGCGGCGCGGGCCCGGTCCTGATCGGCGCGCGTCCGACCGACACGCCGAAACACATGTACGCCGCGCTCGGCTTCCGCCCGCTCTGCGTACAGCGGAACTACGTGAAGACGGGGCTGCTGACGGAGAGCTAGGTTTCGTCAGACCTGGTACTTGTTCAGCTCCGGCAGCACGCTGCGCGCGAAGAGGCGCAGGCTGCGCTCGCTCTCCTGCGCGGACATGCCTGCGTAGCTGTACACGCCGACGAACTTGTCGCTGCCGATACGCTTTTGTGTGTCGACGATCGTCTGGTAGCAGCGCTCCGGTGTGCCCCAGACCTGGAGGCCGAGGAAGAAGTCGATCATCGCGTCGGCGCCGCCGGGCGCGCTCGCCATCTCCTGCATCTTCCCGTACGACTCGTAGCCCTTGGTCTTGCCCAAGTGATCGCCGCGCAGCTCGTAGTGCTTCAGCACCGTCGTCCAGTAACCGCCGATGTATTTGCGGGCCAGCTCTTCCGCGCGGTCCGCGCTCTCGTCGCAGAACACCCACCCGGCGCAGATGCTCGGCGGAGCCGGGACGCCGTTCACCTCCTGATACACCGCGTTGTAGTTGCGCAGCTCCTCGGTCACGGCTTCCCACGGCTTCTGCGGAATGATCAGCATGCCGAGGCCGAGCTTCGCGATCACGGGACCGGATTCCGGTGAGACCGCCGCGGCGTAGCTGCGACCCTTGAAGCTCTTGAACGGCTTCGGGCGAATGTTGCGACGCGCCTGCTTGATGATCTTTCCGTCGTACTCGCACCAGCCGCGCTCGAGGCCGGTCAGGATCATGTCGGCCGACTCAGTGAAACGCTCGCGGCTCGTGTCCATCGACACGCCGAAGCCGTCGAACTCGACGCGCCCGAGCCCTCGACCGAGGCCGAGCACGAAGCGCCCGTTCGAGACGTGGTCGAGCACCGAGATCTGCTCGGCGACGCGCATCGGGTTGTGCCACGGGAGCACGACCACCATCGAGCCGAGCTGGACCTTCTCCGTCGCGCCGGCCAGGAACGTCAGATACTGCAGGACGTCGGGGCACATCGTGTAGTCCGTGAAGTGATGCTCGACGCCCCAGAGCGACTCGAAGCCGAGCGACTCGGCCATGAGCGCGAGCTTCAAGTCGTCGCGCCAAACCTCGCGGTCGCTTCGCGCCTGCTCCGGGTTCTGAAAGATCGCGGCCATGCCGACGTGCATCGTGGGTCTCCCTTCGCTGCGGAGAATAACCGACTGCTACGCCTGAAGCAGAACCACCGGGATCTCACGCGTGGTCTTCCGCTCGTATCCGGCGTAGGCGGGGTTCTCTTGTTTGACTCGCGGCCAAAGGCGCGCGCGCTCCTCCGTCGACGCGACACGCGCGCGCATGCGCCGCTTCTCCGCGTCGACTTGCACGAGAGCTTCCGGGTTCTGCTTCAGGTTCTGCCACCAGAGCGGGTCGTGCGGCGCGCCACCGTTCGAAGCGATCAATACGAGGCGCTCGCCGTCCTCGAAGAAGACCAGCGGCACGGTGCGCTGCTCGCCACTGCGCCGGCCGGTCGTCGTCAGCAGCAGTATCCGCTGCGCGCCCATGCGGCCGCCGATGCGGCCATCCGAGAGCGAGTACACGGCCCTGTGCGCGCCGATGAACGCGCGCATGACGAGACGCGAGAGCGGGCTCATCGTTCCTCCATGGCTCTGACCGTCCGTACTGGTATGATGGCCTCGAGAGCCGCTCCCTGTCTCTAGGAGGACCGAAATGTCTCGCGAGGCCGTGATCATCGACAGTGTCCGCACCGGCCTGGCGAAGGCGCACCGAGGCTCCTTCAACATCACTCGCCCGGATGATCAACTCGCGCACTGCATCGCGCAGCTCTTCGCGCGCAATCCGAGCGTCGACAAGGCGGAGGTCGGCGACGTGATCGCGGGCTGCGGCATTCCCGAGGGAGCGCAGGGCATGAACGTCGCGCGCATCGCGACGATCCTCGCGGGTCTGCCGACGTCGGTCGCCGGGACGACGGTGAATCGCTTCTGCTCGTCGGGCTCGCAGGCGATCATGATGGCCGCGCAGCAGATCATCCACGAAGGCGTCGACATCGCGGTCGGCGGCGGCGTCGAGACGATTACGATGCTGCAGGATGGCTCGCAGAACACCAAGCGCCTGCTGAATCCGGTCGCGCACAAGAAGGCGCCGGGCCTGTACATGGCGATGGGTGCGACCGCGGAACTGGTCGCCGAGCGCTACAAGGTCTCGCGCGAGGATCAGGACCAGTACGCGCTGAAGAGTCAGCAGCGCACCGCTCGCGCCCAGGAGCTCGGCTACTTCGACGACGAGATCGCCCCCATGAGGGTGCGGCGTGTCGTACAGAAGAAGGGCGAGGAGCCGAAGGAAGAGGACTTCGTCGTCGACCGCGACGAGTGCAACCGGCCCGACACGACGATCGAGGCGCTGCGCAAGCTGGCGCCCGCGTTCAAGCCCGAGGGCGGCACGGTAACCGCGGGCAACTCGAGTCAGCTCTCCGACGGCGCGTCCGCGACCCTGGTCATGTCGGCGAGCCGTGCGAGCGCGCTGGGTCTCGAGCCGATGGGCATCTATCGCGGCTCCGCGGTGGCGGGCTGCGATCCCGACGAGATGGGCATCGGCCCGATCTACGCGGTGCCTAAGCTCTTGAAGCGCTTGGGCATGTCGCTCGACGACATCGATCTCGTCGAGCTCAACGAAGCGTTCGCGTCACAGGTGCTCCAGGTGCAGCGCGTGCTCGGGATCCCCGACGAGAAGCTGAACCCGAACGGCGGCTCGATCTCGATCGGTCATCCGTTCGGCATGACCGGCTCGCGACTCACGGGGCACATCCTGCGCGAGCTGAAGCGCCGCAAGAAGCGCTACGGCTTGGTCACGATGTGCGTCGGCGGCGGTCAGGGATTCGCGTCACTCTTCGAAGCCGTCTGAGTCGCGCGAAACAAGGCGCGGCCCTCGGACTGCTCGGGTGGGTTGATCCCGAGCAGCGCGGCGATGGTCGGTGCAACGTCGATCGCGCGCACTTCGCCGAGCTCGGCGCCGCGCGGCACGCCGCGGCCGAGCGCGTAGAAGATCGCGCCCA
>JBGQIB010000113.1:0-14656 GCA_041498295.1 bacterium
CGCCGCGCCGTGGGCGTCGCTGACACCGGAGCGTGTCGCACGGCCGGAGGCGCCGCCGCCGGCGGCCGCCCTCCCGTTGCCGGACGTCGCGCTCGCGCCGATCGCGCCGCCGCCGAAGGCGCGTGTCGAGCGGCTCGAGCTGGCCGAGGTCGCCGACGGCACGCGCCTCGCGCTCGAGCTGTCGCGCCCCACCGCGCACCGGCTGGAACGCAGCAGCGATGGGCGGGCGGTCGAGCTCACGCTCGAGGACGCCGAGCTCGGATTCGACCTGCCGCAGCTCGAGCTGCGCGGCACGCCGGTCGAGGCGTTCGAAGCGGAGCGCGTGGACGGTGAGCTCCGCATCCGACTCACGACCTCACGGCCGGTGAGAGCGCGAAGCGTGATGCGCGGCGACGACTCCGCCCCGCGACTCGAGCTCGACCTGCTGGCCGAAGCGACTGAACCCGCGCCCGCGCCAGAGACTGCGAAGCGCGTCGTTCCGACGCAACCCCGGCAGTCTGCGGGACGCGCGCTCGGCCTCTGGCGCGAGGCGCTTCGGCGCTCCGAGCGCGGCGACGAGCGCGGCGCGGAATCCGCACTGCGTGAGGCGCTGGAGCTCGCGCCCGCGCAGGTCGGCGTGCGTGCTGCGCTCGTGGCCCTGCTGTTGCGCGCGGGCAGACTCGACGAAGCGGACGCGCAGATCGCGGCCGGCCGTGCGCAGATGGGTGACACGTCGCCGTACGCGGCGCTGGCGGCGCGAACGCTGCTCGCGCGTGGCGACGCGGAAGGGGCGCTCGTGGAGCTCGAGCGGAATCCGCCGGCGCTCGTTCGCTCGCCCGAGCACCACGCGCTGCTCGCCGCCGTGCGCGAGAGACTCGGCCGGCATGCCGCGGCAGCCGAGACCTACGTCGCGCTCTTGTCGCTGGACCCCAAGCGCGCGGACTGGTGGCTCGGGCTGGCGCTTGCGCGTGAAGGGGAGGGCCGCAGCGCGGATGCGCTCGCCGCGTACCGCTCGGCGTCACGCTTGCCGGGTCTCGGCAGCGACGCCTCGCGCTGGGTGAACGAGCGCGCAGCGGCGCTCTCGCGAGAAGACTGACGGCGTGGCGCGTCAGCGAGTCAGGCTGGGCGAGCTGCTCGTCCAAGGCGGGATCATCAGCGCCGAGCAGCGCGACCTCGCGCTGGGCGAGCAGAAGCGCAGTGGGAAGAAGCTCGGCCAGACACTGATCGCCCTGGGCTTGATCGAGGAAGAGGCGCTGCTGAACTTCCTCGCGAACCAGCTCGACATCCCGTTCATCGATCTGACTCGCTACCCGCTGACCCGGCAGGTCGTCACGATCCTTCCCGAGACGCACGCGCGCCGCTTCCGCGTGATCGCGCTCGAGGAGAAGGGCGAGTCACTCTTGCTCGGCATGGCCGACCCGCTCGACCTGCTCGCGCAGGACGAGATCGCGCGCGTCCTGAAGCGCGAGATCCAGCCCGCGATCGTGCGCGAGTCCGAGCTGCTCGCCGCCTTCGACCGCATGTACCGGCGTAGCGACGAGCTGAGCTTCCTCGCCGAGGAGCTGCGCGAGGAGCTCTCCGCGCACGAGATCGATCTGGGCCAGCTCGCGGCGATCGACGACATCGGCGACGCGCCGATCGTGCGCCTGCTCCAGTCACTCTTCGAGGACGCGGTGTCGGTGAACGCGTCGGACATCCACATCGAGCCCGACGACGGTCTGCTGCGCCTGCGGCTGCGCGTCGACGGCGTGCTGCAGGAGCAGGTGATGCGCGAGACGCGCATCTCGTCCGCGCTCGTGCTGCGGCTGAAGCTCACCGCCGGGCTCGACATCTCCGAGAAGCGGCTGCCGCAAGACGGCCGCTTTCAGATCAAGGTGAAGGGCCGCGAGATCGACGTCCGCATGGCGACTCTGCCGATCCGCCAAGGCGAGGCCGTGGTGCTGCGCCTGCTCGACCGCTCACAGACGGGGCTCGGGCTCGACCAGCTCGGCATGCCCAAGGAGATGGTCACGAGCCTGCGCCGACTGCTCGCGCGCCCGCATGGACTGATCCTCGTCACCGGCCCGACGGGCAGCGGCAAGACGACGACGCTGCACGCGGCGCTGCGCGAGCTGAACCTGCCGGAGCGCAAGATCATCACCGTCGAGGATCCGGTCGAGTACCGACAGCCGCGCGTCAACCAGGTTCAGGTCAACCCGAAGATTCACCTCACTTTCGCGAGCGTCTTGCGCGCCTCGCTGCGCCAGGACCCCGACGTGATCATGGTCGGCGAGATGCGCGACTTCGAGACCGCGGAGATCGGTCTGCGCGCCGCGATGACCGGCCACCTGGTGCTCTCGACCCTACACACGAACGATGCGCTCGCGAGCGCGACGCGGCTCATCGACATGGGCGCCGCGGGTTATCTGGTCGCCTCGTCGCTGCGCGCGGTGATGGCGCAGCGCCTCGTGCGCCGGGTGTGTCTGCGCTGCCGCAAGCCGTACGAAGCGTCGCCCCAGGAGCGCGCCTGGATCCGCTCGCTGCTGGGCGAGTTCAGCCAGGACCCGAGCCTCGTGAGGGGCGTGGGCTGCGTCGATTGCAGCAACACGGGTTACCGCGGGCGCATCGGGGTCTACGAGCTGCTCGAGTTCGACGAGCCGATGGCCGATGCTCTCCGGCGCGGTGACTCCGGCGGCTACGCCGAGGCGGCCCGCGCGCGCCCCGAATATCGGCCGCTCGTGAGCGTCGCGCTCCAGTACGCGAGCGCGGGACTCACTACGCTCGGCGAGGTGCAGCGTGTCGCGAACCAGGTCGAGGAGTTGCACCTGGAAGCGCCGGCGACTTCCGCGCCGGGCGCAGAGGTCTGAGCGGAGTCGTGGCCCTCTTCGGCTACACCGCTCGCAGCCGCGAGGGCTTGTATCTCGAGGACCGCATCGAGGCGAGCTCGGCGGAAGCCGTCGCGACTCAGCTCGCGCTCCAGGGCGTCTCGCCGATCAAGATATTCCCGGTCAAGCTGCACTTCGATCTGTTGGCCGAGCTGCGCGCGCGCTTCGTCGAGGAGCGTGTGCCGCTCGAGGAGCTGATCGGATTCTGCCGCCAGATGCACGCGCTCGCGCGCGCCGGCATCCCGATCCTGCGCGCCATGTCGGGGCTCGCGGAGAACGCGCGCAACCGGACGCTGGGGCGCGCGCTCGCGGACATCGGCGAGGGCTTGAAGAGCGGGCGCGAGCTGTCCGCGTCCTTCCAGCGGCACCCGCGCATCTTTCCGCTGCTCTTCTCGAGCGTGATCCAAGTCGGCGAGAATACCGGCCGGCTCGACGCTTCGTTCGAGCAACTGATTCGCTATCTCGAGCTCGAGCGCGAGACGCGCCGCCGCATCTCCGCCTCCACGCGCTACCCGACGCTCGTCGTCGGCGCGGTCGTGTGCGCGCTGATCGTGATCAACATCTTCGTGGTGCCGGTGTTCTCGCAGACGCTCTCGAGCTTCGGGGTCACGCTCCCGTGGCCGACGCGCCTGATGATTGCGACCTCGAACGGCTTCGTGCGCTTCTGGCCGTGGCTGCTCGCCGCCGCCGTCGGCGCGGTCGCGGGCGGGCGCCGCTGGCTCTCGACCGCGGAAGGGCGTCTCGCCTGGGACCGCTGGAAGATGAGCCTCCCGGTGTTCGGCCCGATCATTCGGCGCGCGACGGTGGCGCGTTACGCGCGCGCGTTCGCCATGACCTTCAGCGCGGGCCTGCCGATCCTGCGCGCGCTCGAAGTCGCCGCGCGCTCCGCCGACAACGCCTGGATCTCCGAGCGCGTGCACGCCATGGGGCAGCAGATAGAGCGCGGCGACACACTGACTCGCGCCTCGGCCAACGCCGGGCTGTTCGAGCCGTTGTTCCTGCAGATGATCGCCGTGGGCGAGGAGACGGGCGCGCTCGCCGACATGCACGTCGACATCGCGGTCTCGTACGAGGCCGAGGTGGACTACGACCTGCGGCGCATGTCCGAGTTACTGGAACCGATGCTGATCGTCGGCGTTGGTGGAGTGGTTCTACTGCTAGCACTGGCGGTGTATCTGCCGCTCTGGAGTCTCTCGAGTGGCATCCGGAACGGGGGATGAGCGAGTGAGTTTCAGCTGCGCGCGGGAAGATCCGATGCCGGGCGCAGCGGAAAGCGAGTTGCGGTCAGCTAGCCGTACCTCGGATGAGTCAAATCACACCTGAAAGGGACTGATCATGAAGAAGCGAGTTGAAGAAGGCTTTACGATCATCGAGCTCGTCATCGTGATCGCGATCATCGCGATCTTGGCGGCGGTCGCTCTCCCCAAGTTCGTGGACTTGGCGACCGACGCGCGGACGGCGGCGCTCTCGGGCGTGCGCGGCGGCGTGAGTGCCGCGGTGCAGGTCGTCCACGCGAAGTGGCTCGCGGGCGGCACCGGAGTCGCGGGTCCAGTCTCGATGGAAGGCGGCACCGTCGTCCAGGTGAATGCCGCCGGTTGGCCGACCATCGACGCGGCGAACGCCGCGCAGGACACGGCCGCGGAGCTCTACAACCTGTTGATGAGCACCAACCTGCCGGCGAACTGGACGACGACCTCGACGCCGGCTGCCGGCCTGGGCACGTGTACGTTCACACTGCCGGGCACGGGCGGTGGCACCATCAACTACAGTGCGGTCGCGGGTGCAGTCACCTAGCGGTGCACCGTTCCGTGCGGCGGCGCGCGAGGCGGGCTTCACGATCGTCGAGCTCGTGCTCGTGGTCGCAATCATCGCCGTCCTCGCGGCCGTCGCCGCGCCGCGCTTTCTCGCGATGGGCGCGATGAGCGCGGACCTCTATCAAAGTGAAGTGCTCGCCGCGCTCCGCTACGCCCAGCGGCTCGCAGTGGCGAGCGGCTGCGGCGTACAGGTGCAGATGACCGCGTCGAGCTACACGCTGACCCAGCAGACGGGCTGCGCGGGGGCAGCCTGGACGCAGGCGGTCGTCGATCCGTCGACGAATGCCGCGAGCTACGCGCGCAGCGCGCCGCCGGGAGTCACGCTGTCGGCGACCGTGAACCCGCTGCGCTTCGATCCGCTCGGACGCGCCACGAACTCGGCGGGCGCGGCGAGCGACGCGACCATCGGCGTCGGGGCGCGGACGATCTCCGTCGTGGGCGAGAGCGGCTATGCCCAGGCGAGCTAGGCGCGGCGAGGCGGGAGTGACGTTGATCGAGCTGGCGATCTCGATCGCGGTGATTGCGATCGCCGTCAGCGGCACGTTGCTCGTGATCTCGCGGACCGTGCGCGCGAGCGCGGATCCGATGGTGCAGCGCCAGGCGAGCGCGATCGCGGAGGCGTATCTCGAGGAGATCCTCGCGAAGCCCTACTACGACCCGGCCTTGGGAGCGGCGGGAGGCGCATGTCCGGCCGCGGGCGGCACGCGCGCGAGCTGGGACAACGTCTGCGACTACAACGGGCTGGACGACTCCGGCGCGCGCGACCAGTTCGGGATCGCAGTCACGGGCCTCTCGGCGTATCGCGTGCGCGTGAGCGTCGATTCCACGGCGGCAACCTTGGGCGCGCTCAGCGGTCCGGCGAACGTGCTGCGGGTCGACGTGCGCGTGACACACTCTCTGCCGCTCGATCTCTTGCTGAGCGGCTATCGGGCGAACTACTGAGCCATGAAGACGAGGGTCTCGCGCGGCGCCGGCTCGGAAGCCGGCGTGACCTTGATCGAGCTGGTCGTGGTGATCGCCATCTCGGCCATCCTCGCGGGCGCCGTGACTGCGTTCATGGCGCGCTCGATGACGGGCTACGTCGACTCGCGCATTCGCGCCGCGCTGGTCGACAGCGCGGACGGCGCGCTCGGGCGCGCGAAGCGCGAGGTGCGGCTCGCCCTGCCCAACAGCGTGCGCATCTCGCCGGATGGGCGCGTACTCGAGATCCTGCACATCGTCGACGGCGCGCGCTATCGCCGCGCGGCGGGCGTGAATCCCGGCGGCGTCGACCACTCGGCGGCGAGTGACTGGTTGAGCTTCACCTCCGCGGACAGTCAGTGGAACGTGCTGGGCCGCTTTCCGTTCCTCACGTTCACGTACGGTACGGCGCTTCCGGCGGGAACTCGCCTCGCCGTCTATTCGACCAGCAGCGCGGTGTGGAGCGAAGCGGCCGCGGGCCTGAGCCCCGCGTCGATCACGCCCGCCGCCACGACGGTCACCATCAGCAATGACGGCGACGAGGATCAGCTCACGCTCTCGGCGAGCTTCAGTTTCGCGCTCGAGTCGCCGCGGCAGCGCCTCTACCTGGTGGATGGCCCGGTCACGTTCCGCTGCGACCTCACGGCGAAGACGCTGACGCGCTTCTCCGGGTACACGCCGACGGCCGCACAGCCGACCGATCCGGCCGCGGCGCCGTTGCTCGCCGCGAGTCAGGCGCTGCTCGCGAGCTCCGTATCCAGCTGTCAGTTCCGGTACGACGCGGGCACCGCAACGCGCGCGGGGCTGGTGTCGCTCGCGCTCGGACTGAGTCAAGGCACGGAGCAAGTGAACCTGCTCGAGCAGGTCCACGTGGAGAACGTGCCGTGAAGCACGCGTGTGGAACGGCGGGATTCGGGCTCGTGCCCGCGATCTTTCTACTGGTCGTCTTGTCGCTCGTCGGCGCGGTGATGCTGCGTCTGGTCGGCGTCTCGGGCGCGACCGCGTCATTGTCATTGCGCGCCGCGCGGGCGTTTCTGGCCGCGCGCAGCGGAGTGGAGTGGGGCACGCGAGAGGTCACGGTGCTCGGGGCGTGCCCCGTGACGACTTCGCTCGCCTTGACGCAGGGCGGGCTGGCCGGCTTCAGCGTCTTGGTCTCGTGCACGAGCTCGCAGCACGTCGACTCCGCGAGCACCACCACGAACTTCCTGATCACTTCGACCGCGAGCGCGGGCACCTTCGGCGCTCGGGACTACGTCAGCCGGAAGGTGCGAGGGACGGTCACCGATGCGCCTTAGTCGCAGCCTGCTCGAGTCACTGTGGATTGTCGCCGCGTGCCTCCTGTTCTTGCCGGCGCCTTCGGCGCAAGCGGCCATGTCGGAGCTCGGCCGCTATGACTCGGCCGGCAGCGCCACGGCCAGCGTGCTGTCGAGCGCCGGGACGACGGCCTATGTCGCCGACGGCAGCTCGAACCTCGCGCTCGTGAACGTGACCAACCCCGCGGCGCCGGCCCTGCTCGGCGCGCTCGACACCGCGGGCACGGCGTCCGGCGCGGCGCTGTCACCCGACGGCACGAAGTTGTATCTCGCGAACGGCAGCGACGGGCTGCGCATCATCAGCGTCGTCGTGCCGGCGCTGCCCGTATCGCTCGGCGCGTACGCGACGACGGGCGCGGCGCTCGGCGTCGCAATTTCGGCCGACGGCACGAAGGCCTACGTAGCGGCGTCGGGCCAAGGGCTCGTGATCGTGAACATCACCAATCCCGCGCTACCGATGCTGCTCGGCGTCTACAACTCGGCCGGCAGCGCGCGCGGGGTGACGCTGTCGGCCGACGGCACGCGCGCCTATCTCGCCGACTCGGGAAGCGGCCTCGCGATCGTGAACGTGACCAACTCCGCCGCGCCGGCGCTGCTCGGCACGTACGCCACCGGTGGTACGGCCTACGAGACGGCGCTCTCGGCTGACGGAGAAACGGCTTTCGTCGCGGCGGGCGCGCAGGGGTTGTTCGCGCTGAACGTCGCGAACGCGACCACACCGGTGCTGCTCTCTCAGCACGTCCCGCCGAGCGCGGACTATCAGTCGGTGACTCTGGCGAGCGGCGGCGCCGTGGCGTTCGTGGCACACGGCGTGGCGGGGGTCGCGGCGCTCGACGTGTCCGACCCGTCGCGCATGAGTGAGATCGAGGTCTTCGATCCTGCGTCGGTCGGGGGCGCGAGCGCGTCCGACGTCGTGTTGAATGCGGCCGGGACACGCGCGTACGCCGCGTTCGCGGGCGCGGGGCTCGACGTCATCGACGTCTCCGGAGTCACGGCCGGCAGCGGCACGAAGTACGACTACTACAACCGCACGCAGGGCACGAACATCTTCGCATATCGCGGCACGTCGACGACTCAGGTTCCGGGCAACGCGACCAGTCCCGCGACCGTGTTCACCACCGCGCAGTACAACCAGGTCGAAATCTACGACCACACGTTCTACTCCCAGACTACGGCGACCGCGAACAACTACGTTCAGACGCGCTACGTGATCCAGATCGACGAGCCATCCGCGAGCGTCGCGTCACTCACCGCGACCTGGAACGGGAAAGCGATCAACCCCGCCGCCGGGCGCACGGACGGCGCGCGCCTGTACATCTGGAATTACGGCAGCTCGACCTACACGCTGCTCGAGTCAGGTGCCAATACGGAAGCCGAGGACGTGCTGTCCGGCACGATCAGTGTGAGTCCCGCGAACTATCTCGGCGGCGGAAACACGGTGACGCTGCTGGTCGTCACGAACGACTTGCGCACGAGCGGATCGCTCGAGCTCGATAGCGACTACGTGAAGCTCGAAGTGGGCACGACCGCCTCCGGGCCGATCGCGGAGTGGCGCATGGAGCAGGCGGCGTGGAGCGCGGCGGCGGGGCAGGTCACGGACTCATCGGGGACCTACAACGGCACCGCGACGAATGGGCCGACGACGCAGAACACGACCCCCGCGCAGAGCGGTGACCCAGGAACGTGTCGCTACGGGCAGTTCGACCGCAACGACGACTACGTCCGCCTCCCGAGTTTCCCCAACCTGACGGGGAGCTTCACGGTGATGGCTTGGGTGAAGGTGAACGACACCAATGGCGACCAGCGCGTGTTCGCGGACGACTTCAACAACACCGGGGGCTGGGCGCTGAGCGTCGGCGACTCGGGACTTCCCGGGATCGTCCGGTTCTTCTCGCGCTCACTGACTCCGATCACCCTCGACACGGCGGTGATCTACAGCGCCGGAACGTGGCACCACCTGGCCGCCGTGCACCGCCTGACCACGAAGCAGCGTCTGATTTACGTCGATGGCGCGCTCTCGGCGCTCGATCCCGCGCCCGGCTACACCGGTACGTGGGGCACCGACAGCGGTGATGCGAGCATCGGCGGCGAGCTCGACGGCTCGAGCGAGGGCGTGCCCCAGTGGCGCCTCGGCGGCGGCATCGACGAGCTGCGCGTCTACGACCGCGCGCTCACGGAGAGCGAGATCGCGGCCGTCATGGCGGAGCGCCACACGTGCGTCGCGAGCGCGCACCACTTCAAGATCTCGCACGACGGCTCGGGCATCTACTGTCTCGCCGAGCCGATCACGGTCACCGCTCGCTCCGTGACCGACGCCGTGCTCACCACCTACGGCGGCGCCATCACGCTCGACACTCAGTCGGGGAAGGGCACCTGGACGCTCACCTCGGGCAACGGGAGTTTCGCGGACGCGGTCGCGAACGACGGCCTCGCGACTTACACGTACTCGCCGCTCGACCTGGGCAGCGCCACGTTCGCGCTCAGCTACCCCGAGGGGGCGACACCCATCGATGTCGATGCGTACGTCAGCGCCGCGCCCGCGACCCGCGACGACGACACCGAGGGCACACTCGCGTGGGCGGCCAGTGGCTTCACGGTCACGGCGAGCGCGCTCTCGAACCCGCCGCCGAACCCGATCAACGATCCGATCACGACCAAGACCGCGGGCACGAGCTTCAACCTGAACATCAGCGCGTACGGCCAGACGCCGACGGACCCGCTGTGCGGCGTGATCGAGACCTACACGGGCGCGAAGACGCTGCAGTGGTGGTCAACCTGGCAGAACCCGGCGACGGGCTTCGTCACGCCGACGATCAACGCCGCGTCGATTGGCTCGAACTCGGCCGCACCGATCGCGCTGCCGGTCACGTTCAGCAACGGTCAAGCCTCGGTCAGCGCGAAATACAAGGATGTCGGCCAGATGCTGATCTCGACGCGCGACGCGACCGTGAGTCCCGCGATCTCCGGCGCGACGAACGCGTTCGTCGTGAAGCCCGCGGACTTCGCGATCACCGCGGTCACCACGCCCGCGGGGGTCGCGAACCCGGCCGTCTCCGTGCCGACCGCGACGGTCTTCGTCGCCGCGGGCGATCCGTTCCGCGTAGTCGTCGAGGCGCGCGACGCCGAGGGCTCGCGCACGCAGAACTACGGGCGCGAGACACTCGCGGAGGGAATCAAGCTCACTGCATCGAGCTTGGTGGCACCGGTCGGCGGGCGCAACGGCACGGCGAACGACGGCTCGATCGGCAACGGCAGCGCGTTCAGCGCCACGGCGCCGAACGGCACGTTCGTCGGCACGACCTTCACGTGGGACGAAGTCGGCGCGGTCCAGCTGCGCGCGAGCGTGGCCGACGCCAGCTATCTCGGCGCGGGCGACACGCTGGGCACGCCCACGAGCACGGTCGGCCGCTTCTGCCCGCAGCACTTCGACGTCGCGTACAATACGCCGCGTTTTCAGACGGCCTGCGGCGTGGGCGCGTTCACGTACGTCGGGCAGAGCTTCGGCTACGCGAGCGCGCAGACACCGGTGCTCACCGCGACGGCACGCAACGCGGCCGGTTCGACGACGCAGAACTACGCCGGCACGTGGATGCGCATGACCGCGGGGGCACTCACTGGCCTCGCGTACGGCGCCGCGTCCGGCTCCGTATCGCCGGGGGCGCCCAACGCGCCGACGGTGACTGGTGCGGGCGCGGGCGTGGTGACGGTCGCGTTCTCGAGCGGTCCCCTTCTGGCGTTCTCGCGCTCGGTACCGCTCGCGCCGTTCAACGCCGACCTCTCACTCGCGCTGAACGTGCTGGATCTCGACGCGGTCGCGTACACCGCGAACCCGGCGCGCTTCGGAGCCGCAACCCCCGGGAACGGCATCGGGTTCACCTCGGGCAAGGAGATGCGCTACGGGCGCATGGCGTTCACGAACGCGAACGGCTCAGAGCTCGCGGCGCTCTCGGTTCCACTCACCGCCGAGTACTGGAACGGCTCGCTGTTCGTCGCGAACACCGCGGACTCATGCACGCTCGTGCCGGTCACGGCGCTCGCGCGCACGCCGAGCCCGGCGGGTCTCGTGAGCACGCCGACGATCGCGAACAGCCCGCTCGCGTCGAGCGCCGCCGGCCTCAGCCTCAGCGCGACCGGCGCGGGCAACACCGGCTACTTTGCGCTCTCGTACGATCTCTCGACTCTCACCGGGGCGGGCCTCGACTTCCTGCGCTTCGACTGGGACGGGAACGGCACATACAGCGAGGATCCGACCGGGCGCGCCACGTTCGGGATCTTCCGCGGTGACAGCAAGGTGATCTACACCCGCGAGCTCTACTAGCGACACCGAGCGCGGCGACGCTACGTTCCGCGGTCGAACTCTGTGGGGGGATCGCGATGCGTCGCCTACGTCTGGCCGTGCTCTGTCTTCCGCTGCTCACCGGCTGCATCTACTCGCACATCACGACGCCGCTCGATCTCGACTTGGACCGGACGCATCTCGGCGACAAGGTCGGCGTGGCCGAGTGGCAGAGCGTGCTCGGGCTGGTCGCGTGGGGCGACGCAGGGACGCAGGCCGCGGCGAAGCAGGGCGGCCTCACGCAGATCAACCACGCGGACCTCGAGACATTGATCATCCTGGCGATCGTCTACCACCGTGAGACCACCATCCTGTATGGCGAGTGAGCTGCGCCGGCTCGCCGCGCTGCTCGTCCTCGTCGGGGCGACGGGGTGCCTGGGCGTGGGGACGATCCCGAAGAACTCGCCCGTGATGCCCCGCGGGTATTTGTTCACCTGGGCGACGGTGCCTCTGACGAAGAACTACCACGAGACGCCCGTCGTCAGATCGACCAACGGCCACGGCAGCGTCTTCCACCTCGAGTACAGCTACTGGTACATCCCGTTCAGTCTCGATTGGGGCGACAACTCGATCGGCGGCCTGGGGAGGGAGGCCGGCTTCGACGAGGTGTACTACGCCGACCTCACCACCCTCTCGGTCTGGACTGTCTTCAAGATGTCGCGCGTGCGCGTGTACGGTCACAAGGCGGGAGACCCCCCGGTGCCCGGGCCATGAGCCGCGAGCGCACGCGCGAGGAAGTGGTCGCGGCGCGCATGCGCCTGCGCGAGCGGTTCCTCGCCAAGATGCAGGCTACACCCGCGATGTCCGACGCGCGCCCGCTGGGCAAGGGACCGAAGAATCGCCACGGCATGCCGCAGCTGCCGGTCGATCAGACGCCGGCGGCGCCCGGCAAGTGGCCCGTTCTCGATCTCGGCGCGGAGCCCCGAGTCACGCGCGAAACCTTCCGACTCAGCGTCGACGGCGCGTGCAAGCATCCGTACACGCTCGACTGGGCCGGCCTGCTAGAGCTCGAGCAAGTGGACGGTATCTCCGACTTCCACTGCGTGACTGGCTGGTCGCGGCTCGACGTCCCCTGGCGCGGCGTGCGCCTCGCGACCGCAATCGCGCTGGCCGAGCCCGACGAGGCGGCGACGCACGTGATGTGTCACGGCTCCGACGGCTACGAGACGAACCTGCCGCTCGTCGAGGCGCTGAAGGACGACGTGCTGCTGGCGTTCGGCGTCGACGGCGGGCCGCTTCCCTCGGAGCACGGCGGACCGGTGCGCGTGATCACGCCGCAGCTCTACGCCTGGAAGGGCTCGAAGTGGATCTGCCGGATCGAGCTCCTGACGCAGGATCGCAAGGGCTTCTGGGAGCAGCGCGGGTACTCCAACACCGCGCACCCCTGGCGCAACGACAGATACTCCTAGCGACGGCGCAGATTCGCGCGCGGAGGCGGGGCGCGAGCCTCGACGAGGAGGGTCGAGCGCGTCCCCGCGCGAAGGGGACCCCCGAGGAGAGATCGCACCCCGCCTCCGAGCGCGCCTCCGCGGCGCGCCTCCGCGCATGCAGCCGCGTGTATCATGGCCATATGAAACTCGAGACTCTCGCCTGGGGCTACGGGCTGATCGAGGGACCGCGCGTGGACGGGGCGGGGAATCTCTATTTCAGCGACGTGACGAACGGCGGCGTGTTCCGCCGGCGACCGGACGGCTCGATCGACACGGTCGTCCCCAAGCGTCGCGGCGTGGGCGGAATCGCGCTGCACGCAGACGGTGGGATCGTGATCTCGGGCAAGAACATCGCTCACGTTCGCGACGGCCAAACGCGCGTGCTGTTCGCGCTCGACGGAGTGCCGGGATTCAACGATCTCTTCAGCGACGCCGAGGGCCGCGTCTACACCGGCTCGATGCGCTCGAACCCGTTCAGCGAGAGCGGCCCGCGCACGCCTGGTGAGTGCTACCGGATCGAAGCCGAGGGCCGCGCGACCGAACTCTACGCCGGAGTCTCACTCACGAACGGGATCGGCTTCTCGCCCGACGGGCGCACGATCTACCACAGTGACACCGTTCCGGGACTGATCCACGTGCACCGGCTCGACGCGGCGGGCCGCGCCACGCCGGCGACACCGATCCGTGTCGAGGGTGGCCCCGACGGCCTGGCGGTCGACGCCGAGGGCGGGATCTGGGTCGCGCTGTATCAGGCGGGCGCCGTGCAGCGCTATCTGCCGAGCGGGGCGGCGGACACGCGCATCGCCCTGCCGTCGCGTGCGGTCACGAGCCTTTGCTTCGGGGGCGCGGACCTGCGCGACCTGTACGTGGTGACCGCGGACAACTCCGACGATCCGACGCGCGGCGGCACGATCTTCCGCACGCGCAGCGACGTCGCCGGCCTGCCGGCGCCGTTCGCGCGCATCTGAGCGCGGCGGCCCCCATGGGCGTGCTCGACGGCATCCGCGTGCTCGACTTCGGCCGCTACGTTGCCGGACCGTGGTGCGCCGCGCTGCTCGGCGATCTCGGCGCCGAAGTGATTCGCATCGAGAAGCGCGCCGGCAGCGAGGATCGCTTCGTCGGCCCGGTTGCGGACGGTGGCGAGGGCGCGCTCTTCCTGCAGACGAACCGCAACAAGAAGGGTATGACGCTCGACCCCGGGAAGCCGGCGGGCCGCGAGGTCGTGCGGCGCTTGGTCACGACCGCCGATGTCGTCGTCGCGAATCTGCCCCCGCAGAGTCTCCGGGCACTCGGTCTCGACTGGGAGACACTCTCGAAGCTTCGGCCGTCGCTCGTGCTCACTACGATCTCCGCGTTCGGCGGCGGCGGGCCGTACGAGGAGAGACTCGGTTTCGACGGTATCGGCCAGGCCATGTCGGGCGCGATGTATCTCTCGGGTCACCCGGGCGAGCCGATGAAGGCGTACGTGCCGTGGGTCGACTTTGGCACCGCGGGGCTCGCGGCGTTCGCGACCATGGCGGCGCTCTACGAACGACGCACGACTGGCCTCGGCCAACACGTCGAGGCATCGCTCTTGCAGACCGCGCTCAGCGTCGCGAACTCACCGCTCGTCGAGCAGCGCGTGCGCAAGCTCGACCGCGTCGCGACGGGGAATCGCAGTCAGATCGCCGGGCCGAGCGACGCGTTCCGCACCCGGGATGGCTGGGTGCTCGCGCAGGTGATCGGCCAGCCGCTGTTCGCTCGCTTCGCGGCGCTGATCGGCGAATTAGAGTTACTCACGGATCCGCGCTTCGCCAACGACGACGCGCGCGGGGCGAACGGCACGGAGCTCTCGGAGCGCATGGCGCGCTGGTGCGCGGCGCGCACGACCGACGACGTGCTCAGCGCGCTGGAGCGCGCGCAGATCCCCGCAGGCCCCGTGTACTCGCCGGAGCAGGCGCTCGCGGATCCGCACATCCGA
>JBGQIB010000114.1:0-14614 GCA_041498295.1 bacterium
CCTTCCTCGCGCGTCTGGTGCATCGCGAAGAGAGCTTGCGCGCGAACACCGACGACGCGCTCACCACGCTGATGCGCGAGGCGGGCTTCGCGGACGCCGCCGAGACCGAGCAGCGCGGCTCCCGCTTCGGCGGCTTGATCTACTACCGGGCGAGGAATCACTCCTGACATGAGAGTCGAAGTGAACGGTGTGCGGCTCTTCTTCGACGTGGACGGAGCGAAGCTCGTCCCCGAGGGCCCGAAGATGCGCGAGCAGCCCACGCTCATTCTGCTCCACGGCGGACCGGGCATGGATCATTCGACTTACAAGCCCGCGTTCTCCCAGTTCGCCGACGTCTGCCAGGTGATCTACGTCGACCACCGCGGCAATGGGCGCAGCGAGCGTGGCCCGCACGAAGCCTGGAATCTCGCGCAGTGGGGCGACGACCTGTTCGAGTTCTGTCGCGCGCTGGAGATCGAGAGACCGATCGTG
Organism: bacterium; assembly: GCA_041498295.1. Taxonomy (GTDB): domain Bacteria; phylum Myxococcota_A; class UBA9160; order SZUA-336; family SZUA-336; genus VGRW01. The sequence goes on from JBGQIB010000114.1 coordinate 472, forward strand.
TTCGGGACGTCGTTCGGCGGGTTCGTCGCGCTCAGTTACGCGACGCGCCACCCCGAGCATCCCGGCAAGCTCGTCCTCGCGAGCACCGCCGCGCAGAACCTTCTTCCCTACCTCGACAAGAGTGTCGCGCTCTTCGAGCGGTTCGGCGGCGCCGAGATCGGCGACCTCGCGCGCCGGCACCTGACGCGCCGCACGCCCGAGACCACCGACGCGTGGATCACGCAGGCGCTGCCGTTGTACACGCGCACCCGCACGTTCGAAGGGGACGCTCTGGCGCGCGCGGTGCGATCCCGAAAGGTGCTCGACCATTTTCAGGACGGTGAGTGGGACACGTTCGATCTTCGAGCGGACCTCGCGAAGATCGCTTGTCCAACCTTGGTGATCGGCGGCGAGGACGACCCGATGACTCCGATCGAGTCACAGGCGGACCTCGCCGCGGGGATCGCTCCCCGGCTCGTGCGCTTCGAGCGAGTCAGGAACGCGGGTCACGGCCCCTACCGCGACGATCCGCGCGTGTTCGACGTCATTCGGGAGTTCATCGGGTCGTGAGAGTCGAAGTGAACGGCGTGCGGCTCTTCTTCGACGTCGAAGGCGCGAAGCTCGTCCCCGACGGCGCGGTCATGCGCGAGAAGCCGACCCTGATCGACCTGCGAGGCTGCGGCCGGAGTGATCCCGGCCCCGCATCCGCCTGGATCGTTTCGCAGTGGGCCGACGACCTGCGCGCGTTCTGCGACATCCTCGAGATCGAGCGACCGATCGTGCTCGGTCAGTCGGGTGGAGGCTTCGTCGCGATCAAATACGGCGCGCGCCATCGCGGCCATGCCTGCAAGCTGATTCTCGCGAGTACACAAGCGCGTGTCGTGCCGGGGCGCATCGTCGACGTCGTGCGCCGGCGCTCGACGCCGGAAGCCGCAGCCGCGGCGGATCGCTGGCTGCGCGAGCCCGATGATCCCTCGGCGTTTCGGGGCTGGTCGGCTCACGGAGTCCCTCTCTACAATCACGCTCCGCAGGGGCTGTGGTACCGCCACTCACCGGACCACCTGGAGTCGTTCGAGCGCTGCGGCCATGGCGTCTGGCGCGATCAGCCGGCGCGCGTTCTGAACGTGATCCGCGAGTTCATCCAGTCATGAGCGCAGATGGTCACGTGGAGCTCGCTCACCGCCTCGCCGCGATCCTCTCCGCGGAAGGCGAGGGCTACACGCGGCTGCTCGCGGAGGACGAGCCGGCGACCGTTCGGGCGCTCAAGGAAGCGCGCGAGGCGATCTCGAAGAGTGTCTCCCGGCACCACGGGCGCGTCGTCGATGCGGTCGGCGACAACCTGCTCGCCGAGTTCCCGTCCGCGCTCGACGCCGTGCGCTGCAGCGTCGAGGTGCAGCGGGCGCAGGCCGATCGCGCCGCGGAGCTGCCGGCGTCGCGGCGGCTCTTGTTCCGCATCGGCCTCCACCTGGGCGACATCGCGGTGGAGGACGCGCGCATCTACGGCGACGGCGTGAACGTGGCGGCACGGCTGCAGGCGCTCGCCGGGCCGGGCGGGATCTGTCTCTCGGCGGCGATCCACGAGAACGTGCGCAGCCGGCTCGATTTCCCATTTCACGATCTCGGCGAACAGTCACTCAAGAACTTCCCGCGGCCGGTGCGAGCGTTCCGCTTGGGGGGAGCTGCCTCCCCGGTTTCGGCCACGCCGCCGCCCGAGCCGACCGACCGCCCCTCGCTCGTCGTGCTCCCATTCGCAAACGTGAGTGGCGACGCGGAGCAGGAGTATTTCGCGGACGGCATGAGCGAGGACCTTATCTCGGAGCTCGCGCGCATTCCCGGCCTGTTCGTGATCGGGCGCGGGACGTCGTTCGCGTACAAGGGCAAGAGCGTTTTGGCGCGTGAGCTCGGCCGCGAGCTCGGCGTGAAGCACGTGGTCGAGGGCAGCGTGCGCCGCTCCGGCTCGCGCGTGCGCATCACAGCGCGACTCACTGAAGCGAGCTCCGCTCGCGAGATCTGGTCGGAGCGCTACGACCGGGAGCTCGGCGACGTGTTCGCGCTGCAGGACGAGGTGGTGGGTGGCATCGTCACCGAGCTCCGGCGTGCACTCGGCTCAAACATCGAGCACGCGCCTCGCGAGCACGTCGTTCGCCCCGAGGTCTGGGACCTCTGGATCCAGGGGCGCGCGCTGCAAGACCAGAACACCCCTGCGAGCGTGGCTGCCGGTCGAGAGCTTCTGCTGCGCTGCGTCGCCCTCGACCCGGAGTTTGCCCTGGGCTGGGCGGAGCTCGCGCGCAGCGAGCACACAATGCACTTCCTCGACGTGGACGCCGAGCCGTATCTCGAGCTCGGTCTCGAGCACGTTCGGCACGCGCTCGAGTTGAGTCCCGAAGAGGCCCTCGCACACATGACGCTCGGCGTGCTGCTCGCGGCGCGCAGCGAGGTCGACGCCGCGCTCGAGTCCGGGCGCCGCGCGCTCGAGCTCGCGCCGAGTGACGCGAGACTCCGCCTCCAGTTCGGCACGATGCTGGTGCTCCAGAACCGAACGGACGAGGCGATCCCGGTGCTCAAGAACCTGACTCGCCTCGACCCAGCGCAGCGCTACATGCACCTCTTCCAGCTCGCCGTCTGCTATCGGCGGCAGGGCCGCATCGACGAGGCGATCGCGAAGCACCGCGAGTGCCTGCAGCTGAACCCCGACTTCTACGGGGCGCACATGAACCTGGCCGCGATCCACGCGCAGCTCGGCGAGATGAACCAGGCGCACGCGTGTCTCGACGAAGTGCTGCGCATCCGCCCGGACTTCTCGATCGCGAAGCTCCCGCGGCTCCCAACGGGGCGCGAGTTCCTGGTCGAGAATCTGCGCAAGGCGGGGCTCCGGGAGTAGACTTGCCGGCATGAGCCGACTCACACCGAAGCGACCCGAAGAGCTGACCCCCGAACAGCGCGAACGCCACGGCGAGGTCGCGAAGTTCCGCGCCGCGGGCCCTGACGGGCAGATCGGCGGACCCTTCGATCCGTGGATCCGCAGCCCCGAGCTCTCGCGCCGCGCGATGGGTCTCGGGAACTTCATCTGGGAGCGCACGACGCTCGAGCGACGACTGATCGAGCTCGCGATCCTTGTCACGGGACGCGCGTGGCGCAGCAACGTCGAGTGGGTCGCGCACACGCGCCTCGCGCTCCAATTCGGCGTGACCCAGGCGACGATCGACGACATCTTCAAGGAGCGCCGTCCCGAAGGGGCGCCCGAGGACGAGCGCCTCGTCTACGACGTGACTCGCGCCCTGCACGAAACGCGCGACCTGCCGCTCGATCTCTACCAGCAGGCCGTCGCGCGCGTCGGCGAGCAGGGCCTCGTGGAGCTCGTCGGGACGATCGGCTTCTACACGTTCGTGTCGATGACCCTGAACACCTTCGACGTGCCCATGCCGGGAGTCGAGCAGCCCTTCCCGCGCTAGCGAGTCACTCGAGCGCGGCGCGCGCCGCGGCGGCGACCGCGCTCATGCCGAGCTCGGTCGCGAGGCGTACGCTCTCCTCGAGCGCGGGTTTCGCGCGTCGCCGGTCGAGCGCCGCCAGGCAGCGCCCGAGGCTGAGCGCGATCCGCGCCTGCATCGGCCGCGCGCCGAGCGCTTCGGCCGCGGCGCTCGCCTCTTCGTAGAGCGCCAACGCGTCCTCGCGTCGGCCGAGTGTCTCGCAAAGGCGCGCGAGCGCGAAGCGCACCGGGCCGCCGTAGAGGACCGCGATCGCCATTACGCCATGCTGCTGTTCCACGGGTGCGAGCAACTCCTGAAGCGGCTTCGCCCGAGTGGCGTCGTCTAGATCGGCACACAGCAGCGCCAGCTCCACGAGCGTCGCGGTCCAACGCAGGTTGCGCGGCACGTCGGCGAAGGATTCGCGCGCCAGTGACTCGAAGAGTGCGCGCGCCTCGTCCTCGCGCCCGACCGCGAGTCGCGCGCGCGCGACCGTCGCCTGCAGCCAATGCTGAGGGCCTTCGAGTACGCCAAGGATTGGCTCGAAGGTGGCGAGCACCTCCCCGAAGTTGCCGCGTTCGTACGCGAGCAGCGCGCGATGGCCGCTCAGCACACCGCGCGCGTACGGGTGTTCGGCGCGGCGGCCAACGACGAACGTTTCGCGCGCGAGTGTCTCCGCCTCGTCGAAGCGGCCTTCGAGCAGTGCGATGCCGGTGTCGAATACGCCAGTGTGCCAGCGCATCGCGGGCGTCGGTCGCTCGCCCGCGATCGCGTCGGCGCGGGCGCGAAGCGCGCGCGCCGCGTCGGCGTCACCGAGCATCATTCGATCGCTCGCCCGGTCTAGCAGGGAGATCAGCGCTCGGTCACCGCTGCGCGACGCGAACGCGAAGCGCACGGTGTCGTCGCCGAGGCGCGCGCGTTCCTCGACGTGGTCGGGTCCGCCGAGCGCGAAATGCAGCACGTAGAGCGCGTCTTGCAGCGCCTCGGGGTCGCCTGCGGCGCGCGCGAGCTCGACGGCCTCCCGCGCGATCGCGCGAGCCTTGTCGTACTCTTGGTGCACGTCGAAGTAGGCGAGTCGCGTGAGCAGCCGTGCCCGAGCAACCCCGGGGGAGTCGCCGACCGCGGCCAACGCCTCAGTCACTGCGCTGCGCGCCGCATCATCGCGCACGCCCCAGTCCTGCAGATCGGAGAAACCGATCGCCGCGCGCGCCAGATCCTCGGTACGGCCGAGCGCTCGCGCGACTGCCATCGCCTCCGAGAGCACCTCGCGCCGGCGCGTGCGCTCGCCGGAGAGTCGACACGCTTCGCCGAGCGCCAGCAGGGCACTCAAGCGCCGCGCGGGCTCCACCGGACGCGCGTGTCCAACCGCCGCGACGGCCTGCTCGTAGTGTTGCGCCGCCTGCTCCCATGCGCCGAGCTGGGCGGCCTGTTCCGCAGCGCGCAGCGCGCGGTCGAAGGCGCGCTCCGGATCGCCGAGCGCCAGCGCGCGGTGGTGGTGGTGCGCGAGCTCGGCGATCACCGCGTCGAGAGCCGCCGCGTGTTCGCGCTCGAGCCGCTCCGCTGCGCGCAGATGCAGGCGCACGCGCTCACCGCCGGCGATTCCGGCGTACGCGGCCTCGCGGAAGAGCGAGTGAGTGAAGCGCCAGCTCGCCGCGTCGTCGGGCGAGGCCTCGAGCACACCCGCGCGCGCCGCTTCATCGACGAGATCCAGCGCGCTCTCGCGCGAGAGCTCCGCGACCTCGGCGGCCGCCGCCAGAGTGAACTCGCGTCCGAGCACGGCCGCGGCCGCGACGAATGCGCCCGCGCGCTCGGGCAACGAGTCGAGCGCGCGCCCGATCAGATCGAGCGCGCGTCCTGGCAAGGCGATGCCCGCGCGCGGGAGCCTCTCCGGCTCGTCGAGCACGCCGCGCTCCGCGAGCACCCGCAACGCCTCGCGCAAGAAGAGCGGCACGCCTTCGGTGCGCGCGAACATCTCCGTGGTCAGATCGGTGGGCGCGGGCCGGCCCAGCACGCGGGCGAGCAGGGCGCCGACCTCGCGCCGCGAGAATCCGACGAGCGCGAGCTCGCTCGTCCGCTCCTGCTGGCGCAAGACGCCCAACGTGCGCTCGAGCGGATGTCCGCGCTCGCGGAACTCCTCGCGCACCGACGCCAGGACGAGAATCGACTCACTCGCGATCTCGAACGCGAAGTGCTCGAGCAGGCGCAGCGAGGGCGGATCGGCCGAGTGCAGATCCTCGAGCACGAGCAGGAGCGGGCGGCTGCGACTGGCGCGAGCGAGGGCGCGCGAGACGGCGTCGAATACCAAGAAACGGCTGCGCTCCGAGTCACTCGCGCGCGGCATGCGAGCGGCCGCATTCACGTCCGCGAGCTCGGGCAAGAGCTCCGCCAGCTCGGCCGAGCGAGCTGCGACCTCACGCAGCAGCGGGCGCGTGTCTTCCCACTCGAGAAGCTGCCGGAGGATTTGAACCCAGAGCCAGAACGGCGGAACGCCTGCCTCGGCGCGGTTGCGCGCGAAGAGAACGCGCGCGCCACGCGCCGCGGCGACGCCGGCGAAGCGCTCGACGAGCCGTGTCTTGCCGATGCCCGCGGGCCCCGAGACGATCGCGACCGCGCCGCGCCCGCCCAGCGCGTCCGCGAAGGCTCGCGCCAGGCGCGCCAGCTCGGGCTCGCGCCCGATGAAGGCGCTTGCGGGCTCGTACGCGCTCGCCGAGGAAGGCGGAGCAGCCGGCGGGCGTTCGAGCTCGAGCAGCACTCCGCAAAAACGGTAGCCGCGCCGTGAGACGCTGCGGATCAGGGCTCCGCGATTCGTGTCACCGATCGCGCGCCGCGCATGCGAAACCGCGCGCGAAAGTGACGCCGGAGTCACGCTCGTGTCCGGCCAGAGCGCATCCTGGATCTCGCGCGCCGGCACGACGCGCGCGCGCTCGCGGATCAACAGGTTGAGCAACGCGAGCGGCTTCGGCTGGATTTCGACCGCACAACCGCGGCAGCGCAGCTCTCCCGCGGCTTCATCGAGCTCGTAGTCGCCGAAGCGATGGACCATCGGCGGGCGAGCTTAATCAATCGGAGCGCGCGGGACCAAGCCGGCGCGCCGCAGGCGCCGACAGCCTTCGCTCCTCACTTGCGCGCGATGAAGTACAGAGTCAGGGCGTCGCGGGGCAGTTGCCGGACCTCGACGCGGCCGAGACCGGCCTCGGCCAGCATGCGGAGAACGCGCTCGGATCCCCACATCGCGCCGAGACCCGTGCCGCCGGCCGCGAGCGAGACCGTCATGCAGTACAGACACGAGATCGTGTAGAGGAACGGCGAGAGCGGATGCGCGATGTCCTCGTCCAGGTGACTCGTGGCGGCGATGTCCCGCATCAGGAACACGCCGTCGGGCCGGAGCGCCTCGGCGATGCTGGACAGCACGGCGTCGGGCCGCGCCTGGTCGTGGAGCGTGTCGAACGCGGTCACGCAGTCGAAATCGTCCATGTGACCGAGCCGCGCAGCATCTCGCACCGCGAAGCGCGCGTTCGTGAGCCGGAGCGCACCAGCCTCCGAGCGCGCCGCTTCGATTTCCTCGCCGCAGCGGTCGTAGCCGGTGAAGCGGCTCCTCGGGAATGCCAGCGCCAGCCGGTTCAGCGCGCGGCCGCTGCCGCAGCCAACATCGAGCACGTCGATCCCGCGGGCGAGTGCCTCGGGCAACCCGTCGGCGAGCGGGACGATGCTCTCGACGAGTGAGTGGACGACGGTATCGTCGCTCTCCTCCGCGACGAGCGCGTGGAAGCGCGCGTATGCGGAGTAGGGTACGCCTCCGCCGCGCTCGAAGCACTCGAGGATCCGCTCCTCGACCGAGCCCAACACGGGGATCCACTGACAAACCGCCGCGAGGTTGTCGGGCCGCGAAGCGCGTGTCAGCAGCGCCGCATGCTCGCGCGGAAGCGAGTAACTCGCGCACTCCGGGGAATAGTCGACCACGCCGCCGGTCACCATCGCGGCGAGCCACTCGCGGACGTAGCGCTCGTGAAGGCCCGCCCGGTCGGCGATCTGCTCGCTCGTCGACGCTCGCATCTGGCTCATGACGTCGAAGAGGCCGACGCGTTGGCCGATCGACGTCATGAGCGCGAGCGCGGCGCCATTCAGCGTACCGAGCATCTGCCCCTGGAAACGCTCCAGCTTCGCGGAGTCGAGCGGAGGCGCGGCCATCAGCGGACCTCCTCAGTGACTCGGATTGCCGGCTCGCGAGCGCCCCGACCGATGCGCGGAATGAACGCCGGCGTGCGCGCACGCCAGTTCAGGTACGGCTCGCCGAGCTGCGCGGCGAGATCGCGCTCTTCGAGCGGGATCGCGACTAGGATGTAGCCAGTCATCACACTCGCGAAGAGCAGATGGCCGACGCTGAATGCCGGCGTGACCCAGAACGTGATGATCCAGCCGGCGTAGAGTGGGTGTCGGATGCGCTTGTAGAGCCACGGCGTCACGAAGCTCTTTTCGCTGTAGGTCCGGCCCGCGGCGCGCAGAAACACCTGGCGCAGCCCGAACAGATCGAAGTGGTCGATCAAGAGCGTCGCCTCGAGAACGATCGCGTAGCCCAGTAGATACACGCCGGTCAGCGCGCTGAACGCGAATTCGTTCTCGATCTGGAAGAGGGGCGTCGGAATCGGGCGCCACTGCCAGAACAGCAGGATCAAGGCGGCGCTAGAGGCCAGCACGTAGCTCGAGCGCTCGATCGCGCGCGGCACGACGCGCGTGAAGACGCGCTTCCAGCCCGGCCGCGCCATCACGCTGTGTTGCAACGCGAAGAGTGCGAGCAGCCCGGCATTCACGAGTAGCGCCGAGCCCAGCGGCCCGGCGGCCCCAGAGTCGATCGACTTCGGCACGGCGAAGTTGCCGACGAAGCCGATGAAGTACAGGAAAGTGGCGAAGAAGATCGCGTAACAGACCACCCCGTAGCCCAGTGCGGCGGTCCTGCGGATCCATTCCATGGCAGGTCTCCTTGGTCGAGTTGACGTCGGGAACTTACGTCCACCCCGGAGACCGATCCTTACCGCGCGCGAACCGTTTTCAGACCAAGCGGCAGAGTCGCGCCGATTTGCCCTGCATCATCTCGGCGCCGGTCAAGAGCTGAATCTGGAACGGAGTGAGTTTCAGCACGCCGTAGGTCGGATCCATGACTCCCGCGCGCCAGAAGAGCTGCGGGTCGTAGCCGATCGGCGGCGGTGAGTTCTTCAAGAGGTTCCAGATCCGCGACTTGGTCGCCGCATCGTCGCACCACTCCGCGCGCGCCTGGATCACCGCGGTGTCGTGCTGTGCGTCCCAGTAGGCGAGCGCGACGTTCGGGTTCTTCGCGAGGTGTTTCGTCTTCAAGGTCTGGCGGCCGGTCGCGATCCAACCGGTCGCGCCTTCCCAGACCGGATGCAGGATGCGGGAATAAGGGCGGCCCTTCCCGTCCACCGTAGATACGGTGCACCAGACGATGCGCCCGACGCGGTCCAGGAACTCTTTCTCGATGTCGGCGAAGCGAAGTGTCTTGATCATGGCGTCCATGATACTCGCCTCTGCGATACTCGCGGGACGGAGGGACGCTGCGAGATGGACCGATCGGTTGAAGCGAAGCTTGCCGACGAGCTTGCGATCCGCGGGCTCGTCGCGCGCTACTGCCACGCGATCGCGGAGCGCGACGACGCGGCCTGGGCCGCGACGTGGACGGAGGACGGGGAGTGGAAGGTGCTCGGCCAGGAGGTGCGGGGGCGCGACGCGATCCTCGCGCGCTACCGCGCGCTGCTGTCTGCGGCGCGCTGGGTCGTGCAGGTCGCGACCGACGGCTGGATCGAGCTGGCGGGTGACTCGGCGAGCGGGCTGTGGCAGATCTCGGAGTCGATCCAGACCAAGGACGGGCGCGCCGCGCTGAACATGGGCCGCTATCGCGACCGCTACCGGCGCGACGTCGGCGGTGCTTGGCGCTTCGCGCGCCGCGAGCTCACCGGGAGTTACATCGGCCCGCCGGATCTCTCGGCCGAGTCACGCCCGCCCGAAGGATGGAAACGCGGCTAGGTCGCCGAGCATGCGGCGTCCGAGCCCGCGGTACGGCTGAGCGGCGATCAGCCTGTCGGCCATGAGCCGGCGCGCGCGCCGGCTGCGCAGGGCGAGGGCGACCGCGAGGTCGACGGTGCGCGGCCGGTACAGCCGGCGCGCGAGGCGCGCGCAGGCCGCGAGCTCGCCGCCCGCGCCGGCCTGCCACCGTTCCGTGTAGAGGGTAGGGCCGCGCTCGGCGCCGACCTCCGAGAGCGCGTCGGCGAGCATGGCGCCGGAGTCGAGCGCGTGCTGGATGCCCTCGCCCGTGATCGCGTCGTTCGCATTCGCGGCGTCGCCGACGAGCGCGAAGCGAGGGCCCGCGATCGGCCCCGCGCCCACGGGGATGCTCGCCGCGTAGGGCTCTCGGACGAGTGACTCGCTGCCCGGGTAGCGCCGCGTGAGCAGCTCGAGCACGCGCGCGCGCAGCTCGGCGCCGTTCGCGCGCCCGACCGGCGCCGCGATCCCGACCGAAGCGTGGTCCGGCCGCGGGAACACCCACAGGTAGCCCGCGAAGTCGGCCGTGAACTCGACGACCACGTCGCGTTCGGCCAGGCCGAAGACGTGGAAGCCCGCGGTCGCGTAACTCGCGCCGCCTCCGGGCCGCTCGCCGAGGAGCGAGCGGCGCACGACGCTCGCCGCGCCATCGGCACCGACCACGAAGTCGTGGCGCGCGTGCTCGCCGGCGAGGTCGAGCGAGACTCCCGCGGCGTCGACCGAGACGCGCCGCACGCGCGCGGCGCGGAGCTCCGCGCCCGCCTTGCGCGCGCGCTCGAGCAGCAGTGAGTCGAGCACGCGCCGCGAGAAGATTTCGATCGGCCGCGCGAGCGCCACCGAGACTTCGCCGCCGCGCGGCGCGACCAGGCGCACGGCGTTCGACGGGCGCGCCGCAGCGCGCAGCTCCTCGAGCTCTGGCCAGCGCGCGAACACGCCGGGAGTCACTCCGCCGCCACAGGGCTTCTCGCGCGGATGCGACGGATCGTAGAGTGTGACTCGGTGCCCGGCGCGGGCGAGCCGCCATGCGCAGAACGAGCCCGCGGGGCCGGCGCCGACGACCGCCACGTCCATCGCGTCACATGTTCGTGTAGTCGGGGCCGTCGCCGCCCTCGGGGGTCGTCCAGGTGATGATCGCGTACGGGTCCGCGACGTCGCAGGTCTTGCAGTGCACGCAGTTCTCGTGGTGGATCACGAGGCGCTTGCGGCCCGGCTTCGCGTCGTCGGGGATCATCTCGTAGACGGCCGCCGGACAGAAGCTCTCGCACGGGTTGCCGTACTCGACGGCGCAAGTCGTCGCACACACTTCGGTGTCGGCCACGTGCAGGTGGTGCGGCTGGTCGACCTCGTGCCGCGAGCCGGCGAGTGCCGCCGCGGTGACTTTGTCGAAGGTGTACTTGTTGTCGTACTCGACCTTCTTCGCCTTTTCGCGCTCCTTCGGCACGAGCTCGGATAGCTTCTTCATGTGTTGGTGGTCCGGATGCGCGTGGACCATCTTCACGAGCCCGCGCCCGCCGGTGATCATCGCGAGCGCCTGGCCATTGACGATCCACGGCAGCTGGCGCAGCCAGCCGAGCCAGCGCGGCATCCTCTGCGCGAACTTGAACGACGCGTGGAAGTTCCGCGCCTTCCAGTGCTCCTTCGCGAGCCAGCTCGCGTCCCAGCGCCGCTTGTAACTCGCGAGCGTCGCTTCGCTGTAGTCATCCTTGCGAATCGCTTCGACGAGCGTCTCCGCGGCCATGAGCCCGCTCTTGATCCCGAGGTGCACGCCCTTCAAGCGCTCGCCGTTGCACGTCCCGGCCGAGTCACCCACGAGCAGCATGCCGTCGGCGTACAGCTTCGGGAACGAGAACCAGCCGCCAACGGGCATGGTCTTCGCGCCGTACCGGATGCACTCACCGCCGTCGAGCAGCCGTCTCAGGCGCGGATGCGTCTTCCAGCGCTGCATCAGGTCGTGCGGGTCGGTGTACGGGTTGTCGTAGTCGAGACCGGTCACGAAGCCGAGCGAGACACAGTGGTCCTTCAGGTCGTAGATCCAGCCGCCGCCGAAGGTCGAGGGATCCTGCGGCCAGCCCATCGTGTGCACCACGCGACCGGGCACGTGGTTCTCCGGGCGGATGCGCCAGATCTCCTTGATGCCCGTCTCGTACGCCTGCGGGTTCGGCCCCTCGAGACCGAGCGTGTCGATCACTACCTTGGTGCACGAGCCGCGCGTGCCTTCGCCGAACACGACGCACTTGGCGAAGATCTGCGGCCCGGCTTCGAACACACCTTTGTGTTGTCCGTCCTTGTCGACGCCGCGATCCTGGACCTGGACGCCCACGACGCGCTTGCCCTCGAAGAGCGGCCGCGAGGCCGGGAAGCCCGGATAGATCTCGATGCCGCGCTCCTCGGCCTTGGTGCCGAGCCACTTCACGACGTCGGAAACGGAGATCGCGTAGTTCCCGTGATTCACGAACGGCGGCGGAGTGACCGGGATCTTGATCGCACGCTGCGACGACATGAACCAGGTCTCGTCGGTCGTGCACTGGTAGTGGAACGGGAAGCCCTGCGCGACGAAGTCCGGGAAGAGCTCGGCCAGCCCACGCGGATCCATCATCGCGCCTGACAGCTGGTGCGCGCCGAGCTCAGGCCCCTTCTCGATCACCAGGATCGACGGCACCTCGAGCTTCTGCGCTTTGCACAGGTCGGCCAAGTGAATGACCGCCGCCAAAGTCGCGACGCCGGCGCCGACGAACAAGAGGTCCACGTCCAGTCTCTCGCGTTCCACTGCTTCGCTCATTTCTCAAGCCCTCCGGCCCCGACGGGCCGAGCATACCGGATCAGGGCTGGGGCAGCAGTACCCGCGGAGCGGCCAGAAAGATCCCGAGCGCGCAGAGCAATGCGACGCCTGCGAGCACGAACGGCATGCCCGGACCCGAGCTCGCGAACACATAGCCCCAGCACATCGCGCCGAGCGCACGGCCTGTGTGGATCATCGCCTGGCTGCGCGACATGGCGGCGCCGGTCTCGTGGGAGCCGCAGACCTTCGAGAACAAGCTCGTGAACGCGGGAAAGGCGATGCCCGCGCCGAGCGCGACGCCGACCGCGCACACGCACAGGATCGGGACCGAGGGAGACAGCGCGAGTCCCGAGATCGAGAGCCCCGTGAGGCCGAAGCCGACGGAGCTCATCATCTCCTCGCCCCACACGCGTGACAGCGGACCGACGATCAGTCCCTGACTGCCGCCGAGCACGATCGCGATCGTCGCCATGAAGAGCCCCGTCTGCGTCTCGCTCCAGCCGAAGCGCGCCGCGGCGAACAGCGGGAACATCGACTCGATCGCGGAGAACGCGAAGAAGATGTGGAGGAACAGGTAGAGATAGAGGCGCTGAGTCCCGCCATGCGCCCGCGCGAAGACCCAGAAAGGCGCGGGCACCAGCGCGCGCGCGAGGCCCGACAAACCCACCGCCGCCGGAATCGGTCCCTTCGACTCGGGCAACGCGAAGGCTGCGAGCACGAAGTTCAGCGCTGCGACCGAGGCGGTCGCGTAGAAGGGCATCGCTGGCGAGATGCCGCCGAGCACGCCGCCGAGCGCGGTGCCGAGAACCAGTCCGATTCCCGACGCCGCGCCGATCACGCCCATTCCCTTGGCGCGCGAGCTGTCGTCGGTGAGATCCGTCATCGCGGCTTGCGCGGTGCCGATGCTCGCGCCGAAGAAACCGCCGAGGAAGCGCGCAACCAGGACCTGGGTGAGCGTATCGGCGAGCGCGAGCAACAAGAACGACGCGGCGGTGCCGAGCAGCGACACCAGCAGCACGGGGCGGCGCCCGACGCGATCCGAGACCCAGCCCCAGAGAGGCAGGAAGAGCACGAGGCCGAGCGCGTAGAGCGCGGTGATCAAGCCAATGCCGAAGGCATCGACGCCGAGTGTGCCGACGAAGTGCGGCAGCACCGGAATGAGAATCGAGTAACCGAGAAAGTCGATCAGGATCGTCGCGAAGATGATGCCGACGGCGAGTCGCGATCCCCCGCGAGCCGGCTTCACCGCGTCGGGCCCCGCCGGATCGCCGGGTGATCTGATATCGTCTGCCAGCGCTCTCCGGTCCATCGGGGCCACATCGATCTCTGCATTCTACGGGTCTATCAGCGGGCGCGGGAGGTCGTGGATGGAGCTTCGCGAGCGACGGCTCGCCCAGATCGTTCGAGACTTCATGGAGAGCTATGCGCTCTCACAGGAGGTCGGCCGCGAGCTGCGCGCGGGCAGACTCACGTTCGGCACCGTGGCGCGACTGGTCGGCGACGCCGAGGACAGCGCGTTGTATCGGTTGAAAGAGGAGTGTCACGCGCTGTTTCGCCTGAACGACGCGCGCCCGCGCACCGAAGTCCAAGCGGAGGAGCTCTTCGATCTCGCGGTCGGCGCGCTCTTCCACGAGACGATGAAGTTCCGCGAGGGCTTCTATCTGACGGACAGCTATGGCCCGCGCCTGCAGCGCATGATGGCCGAGGGCTCGGCGTCGGGTCCGTTGGCGGACGCGTTCTGGCGCGTGTTCGAAGCGGGCAGCCGGCGCATGCTCGAGTCCGAAGCCGAGGCCGAGGACCTGTTCCGCGAGACCCGCGACCAGCTTCTGATTGTGCTGCGTCAGCTCGCGGCCTCGGGCGCGGTCGCGCG
>JBGQIB010000115.1:0-14601 GCA_041498295.1 bacterium
AGAGGGAGGCGCCGCGCAGGCGCTCCTCTACACGATAGTGTGTCACTGCCGCGCGGCCGCGCCGCGTGCGCGTGCTCATGCGTTTGCGGTCGGTGGGGTGCCGCCCGATCGGCGCCTCGACGGTCCCGCCCGCCGCGCGCGGCGCGCCGCGCACGAGCGCGAGATACTCGCGCAACACCGAGTGCGCCTTGAACTGCGCCGCGAGCGAGCGATGCGCCGCGTCGTTCTTGGCCGCGACCAGAACCCCCGACGTGTCCTTGTCGAGGCGATGCACGATCCCCGGGCGCAGCTCGCCGCCGACTCCCGAGAGATCGCGGCAGTGATGCAGGAGCGCGTTCACGAGCGTGCCGCCGCCGTGACCCGGCGCCGGATGAACCACGAGCCCGGCCGGCTTGTCGATCACCACCACGTCCGCGTCCTGGTACAGGATCGAGAGCGGCAGCGCCTCGGCCTCGAGCGCGGTCGGCTGCGCTTCGGGAACGGCGCCCACGATGCGCTCGCCCGCGCGCAGTCGGTGTGCGGGCTTCACCACCGCACCCGAGACCGTGACCGCGCCCTGCTCGATGAGTCGCCGCAGCTGCGCGCGCGACAGCGTGGGCTCGAGCTTCGCGAGCGCCGCGTCGAGTCGCTGGCCCGCGAGCTCCGGCGACACGCGGTGCTCGAAGCTCACCAGATGTGCGTCTGAACGCGCCGGTGGCGGTAGACCAACACGTCGACCAGCGCGAAGTCGAACAAGCGCGCGCGCTCCGCCACGCACGGGTCGACGTGGTGAAGGTAGAACACGCGCGCGCGCTCGATGTCGGGCGCGAGGCGCTCGAAGAGATCGTCCTTCTCGAGCCCGATCCGGACCTGGTCGCCCGCGTATGCGGCCACGTCGGAGATCAGCACGCGAGCCAGGCGGCGCGCTCGATCGGGGGTGACGACCGGGTCCATCAGTCTCGCCTGGCGGAGCTCTCCCGCATACGGGCAGTGTAACTGTCGGCGACGTGTCCGGCGTCGAGCGAGAGACACTTGGCGATCTGCTTCAGAAAGCCACGCAGGTAGACCGGCGGTGGCAGCTGGTCGTAGTGGTTGCTCTCGATGGAACGCAGATGGTGCTCGTTGATCTTGGTCGTGGCCGCAATTTCCTCGAGCTCGATGCCGAGCGACACACGGATGCGTCGCAGCACGTCGCCGTCGAAGATGCCGTTGTCGGGCACCAGGCCGCCGTCGATGTCCGGCTCCGGCGCGGACTGTCGGGGCGGCGGAACGGGCGCGCGCTCCGCACGCTGGCGCAGCGGCATGGCCGGCGCGGGCGCGGAAGCCCGGGTCGGCACGCGGACGCGCGGGTCGGCGTGCCGCAGGCGCGCGTCGTACTCCCGGCGCAGGCGCGCGTCGGAGAGCGTCGCGTACGCCTCATCGATGCGGCGCAGGATCGCGGCGCACTCGTCGGCGGAGAACACCGAATAGGCCGCCGTCGACGAGGGCGAGTAGGTTGCGCGCGCGATCCGGTACGCGCGCTCGATCTGCTGCGGCGTTCCCTCGGCCGGCGCCTCGAGCAACTCGTAGTAACTCTGCTCGGTGAGAGGTCGCACCATCACGCACCCAGAAGCTTCTTCACGATCCGGCGCACGTAGAGCGCGCCGTCGGAGTGCGGATACGCGAGCACCAACGGGCGGCGGTCCTTCACCGAGCGCCACACGTTGTCGTCGAAGCAGATGTAGCCGGCGTAGTCGATGTCGATCCCGAAGTACTTCTTGCACACGCTGGTGATCGAGAAGCCCATCTTCACTTCCTCGGTGTCGCGCACCTGATTCACCACGAGGTGCGGGCGGAAGGTGTCGAGCACGCGGCGGAAGCGCTCGCCCTCTGCGGGATCGAGCTTCTCGATCGCGCCCAGGAGATCGCCAGGCGTGCGGATGCCGCGCTCGTTGCGCTGATCCATCGCCACGCGGATCAGCTCGCGCACGTTCGAATCCGAGAGCGCGCCCGCGAGCCGGCGATAGAACGCGGCGCGCAGAAATGCGTAGGCATTCTCGATCGCGGTCGGCTCCGGAGTCGTGACCACGAAGCCGTCGTCGGCCTCGAGGAAGAAGTCGATCGTCGAGCGATCGGTGCCTGCCGCGAGATCGAAGATCACGAGATCCGCAGGCAGGCGGCGCACGGCCTTCAACAGCGCCTGTCGCTGTTCCTGCGTCGTCTCCGCCTTGCCGGTGTGACCCAGCGCGCCGAGAATCAGCCGCAATCCGGGGATCGGTGTCTCGATCGCGACTTTGTCGAGATCGAGCACGCGCTCCTCGAAGTAGTCCGACAGCGAGACACGCTCGCCAGCGCGAACGCCGAGACACGTGTGCAGGTTTGCGCCGCCGAGATCCGCGTCGATCAGGATCACGCGCTTGCCGGAGCGCGCGGCCACCGTCGCGAGATTCGCGACGAGGAAGCTCTTGCCGATGCCGCCCTTGCCTCCGCCGACCGCCCAGACTCGAGCGACACTAGGAGGTGTCGCGACGACATCGTCGTCGCGTCCGGGGAGCCCAGGCTCACCCCGTCTAGTGCTCAGCCAGCTCGGCGTTCCGGTCCGGCGCATCCAGGATCGATAAAAATGGACCCCATTCGGGGTGTGTTTGTGCTGGGGGGACCATGCCAACGATCGGTGTCCAGCGTGGACGCTGCGGCGCACGGAACAATCGCATGCGCGCCTGACGCGGCGTGCGACCTCCCTTTTGCCGATTGCACTCCACGCAGCTGCAGACCACGTTCTCCCAAGTCGTTCGCCCCCCCTGCGAGCGCGGGATCACGTGGTCGAGGTTCAACTCTGCACGCGTCTTCCGCCGGCCGCAATACTGACATGTATTGCGATCGCGTGCGTAGATGTTCGTGCGCGAGAAGCGTACGTGTCTTCGCGGAACGCGGTCGAACAGCGCGAGCTGAATCACTCGCGGCAAGCGGATGCGGCCCGCGACGGTGCCGATCGAGTGGTCGTCGCTGCGCACTGCCTGACGCCGCCATAGGTCGAACTCGAATGTGTCGTACCGCTCATCGACGGCCTTCGCGAGGCCCTGATAGAGCAGAATGAAGGCGCGCCGCACCGACGTGACGTGAATCGGCAGAAAGGACCGATTCAACACGAGGACGGCTGCGTCCAGCATGGAAAGGTACCTTAGCCAGATCGCGGGATTGTCTCAACGCGCGGAGCGGACACGATTCGAGGCTGTGCATTGACCGCTCGGGCTGCTTGTTTTACGGTCCGAGTTGACCTCCGACATCCGAGGAATCCGATTTGGCTTCGAGGTTCCCACCTCGGGGGTTCAAGGTTCCAGGAGGACGCGTTGGCCAAGCACGCTGAGTCGAGCGGCGGCTGCGCTCTGCCCGGAATCCGACCGTCCCTACCACCGCTTTTCACGGTGCGCCGCGCTTCCGCCGCTGTCCCGAAGGACCGCATGAGCGGAGCTGCGCGCGCGCAACCAAAAGGAATTTTGCATGCGAAACGAGATCTTCGTGAACGTCGGCCCGCGGGAGACGCGGGTCGCCGTGCGCGAGTCCGACAAGATCGTAGAGCTCCACATCGAGCGGGCGAGCGAGCGCGACGTCGTCGGGGGAATCTACAAGGGTAGAGTCACCCGCGTCCTGCCCGGTATGCAGGCCGCGTTCGTCGACATCGGCCTCGAGCGGGCCGGGTTCCTGTACGTCGGCGACTACCGCTCGGAGCTCGACGAAGCCGAGCTCGACGACGACGGCAACGGCCAAGGGCGCGGCGGCCGCCGCGGCAAGGGCGCGCCGCCGCAGATCGAGGACGTGCTCCAAGAGGGCCGCGAGGTCGTCGTGCAGGTGTCGAAGGAGCCGCTGGGCACGAAGGGCGCGCGCATCACGTCGCGCATCTCGCTGCCCGGCCGACACCTGGTGCTGATGCCGTGGGTGAGTCGGGTCGGCGTTTCGCGCCGCATCGAGGGCGACCGCGAGCGGCGCCGGCTGCGCGCGATCGTCGAGAAACTCCGCCCGCGCGAGCTCGGCTTCATCGTGCGCACAGTTTCGCACGGCGTGTCCGAAGCCGACATCAAGGCCGACATCGACTATCTGACCGACCTCTGGACCGACATCCAGAAGCGCCGCGAGTCGATCCGCGACGTGCCGGCGCTCGTGTACTCCGAGCCGCCGCTGCACCTGCGCGTGTTGCGCGACATGGCGTCACACGAGACCAAGATGATCGTCGTCGACGATCCCGAGGCGTATGAGGAAATGCAGGCGTTCGTGCAGCGCTTCATGGCTTCGCCGCGCCCGCGTATCACCTACTACAACCACCCGCGACCGATGTTCGACGCGCTGAAGATCGAGAACGAGATCGAGGAAGGTCTCGGGCGGAAAGTCTGGTTGAAGTCGGGCGGCTACTTGATCTTCGACCAAGGCGAGGCGCTGACCGCCGTCGACGTGAACACCGGCCGCTACACCGGCGGCCGGGGGCGCAATCTCGAGGACACGATCCTCAAGACCAACCTCGAAGCGGTGCGCGAGATCGTGCACCAGCTGCGCTTCCGGAACCTCGGCGGACTCATCATCCTCGACCTGATCGACATGGAGAGCGCGGGCAACCGCGAGAAGGTGTACCGGGCGCTCTCCGAGGCGCTGCGCGAGGACAAGGCCAAGGTCAACATCCTCAAGATCTCCGAGCTCGGGCTCGTCGAGATGACGCGCAAGCGCACGCGCGAGAGTCTCGAGCAGCAGCTCTGCGCGCCCTGCACCACCTGCGAGGGCAAGGGCTATCTGCAGTCGCCGCAGACGATCTCGAACCGCATCTTCCGCGACATGCCGAAGGCCGCGACGTATCTGCACGGCTCGACGCTGCGCATCCAGGCGCACCCGTGGGTGACCGAGATCCTGCTCAGCGTCGGCGCGGAGGGCCTCGCAAGGACCGGCGCGCGCATCGGCCGTGAGCTGGTGATCGAGGCGGTGCCCGCATATCACCCGGAGCAGTACCAGATTACCTCGGAAGGTCCGCGCGTCGAGCTGCTCGCGCCCCCCGAATCGGCGGAGCTGCAGTTCGAGGAGACTCCGGATCCGGGTGAGTCACTCCCGCTCGAGGACGACTCGAGCGCGGACGAGCTCGAGGTCGAGTCACTCGCGAACGACGCCGACGAGCCGCCGCTCGACGAGCTCTCGGAGCCGAGCAAGGACGAACCAGAGGAACCGACCGGGCCGGATCTGCACGACGCCTGAGCGCGCGCCCGGATGGACGGATTCTCCCTCCTGGTCGCGGCCGCCGCCTTCGTCACGTCGGTGATCTCGGCCGTCTTCGGGATGGCCGGCGGCATGATGCTGATGGGCCTCTACGCCGCCACGCTCCCCGTGCAGGTGGCGATGGTCCTGCACGGAGTCACTCAGCTCTTCGCGAACGGTTTTCGCGCCTTCCTGCTGCGCGACCGCTTCTACGGCGCGGGCCTCGTCTGGTACGGCGTCGGCGCGCTCGCCTCGCTCGCGTTCTTCACGTGGCTCGCGCTGGTCGTCGCGCGACCGGTGATCTTCCTCGTGCTCGGCGGAATTCCGCTCGCGCTCTCCGCCCTGCCGCGCCGGTTCGCGCCGAATTTCGTTCGGCCGGGCGCCGCGCTCGCCTGCGGCGTGCTCTGCACGAGCGGCAGCCTGCTCGCCGGCGTCTCCGGACCGCTGCTCGACGTGTTCTTCGTGCGCGCCGAGCTCGACCGCGTCCAGGTGATCGCCACGAAGGCGTTCACCCAGGTGGTCGGGCACCTAATCAAAATTGTGTACTTCGCGTGGCTGCTGCGCGGGCCCGCGCTCGAGATGAACATTCCCCTCTGGCTCTACCCGACCTTGGTCGCGTGCGCGTTCGTCGGCACGCGCGCGGGCGGCAAGATCCTCGAATCTCTCACGGACGGCGCCTTCCGGCGCTGGACCGGTCGGCTCGTGATCGCGCTCTCGCTCCTGTATCTGTGCAAGGGCGCTGCCGAGATGGGCTTCTTTCGGGCGTGGTAGCCTCGGCTCGTGACGACCGCCGAGAGCACGCGCACCTCCGTCGCAGCCGGCGTCACGGCCGCACCGCGCGCGGAGACGCCGCCGCTCTCTTGGCTCGCGATCTTCGACTACGTCGCGCCGACCTTCGGGCTCGGCTTCATGTTCCTGATGATCGGGATCTACCTGATGAAGTTCGCGACCGACGTGCTGGGCATGTCGGCCGCGGCCATGGGCGGGATTCTGCTGTTCGCGCGTGTCTGGGACGCGATCGCGGACCCGATCGCGGGTTACCTCTCCGATCGCACGAACACGCGCCTCGGCCGGCGCCGTCCGTGGCTGCTCGCGTCGATCCTCCCGCTCGCAGTCACCTTCCTGCTGCTCTGGACGCCGCCGCGCGACGTGAGTCCGACGACCCTGTTCTTGTGGATGGGCGCGATGGTCGTGCTCTTCTACACCGCGTCCACGGTGATCATCATCCCGCACACCGCGCTCGGCGCGGAGCTCACCGACAGTTACCACGATCGCACGCGCATCTTCGGCGGGCGGCACGCAATCTGGACGATCGGGTCGTTCGCCGCGGTCGCGGGACTCAACGAACTGACTCACTCGAGCGACCCGCGCGCGACCTCGATTTCGTTCGCGATCGGCGCCGCAGCAGTGACTGCGCTGCTCACGCTCTGGACCGTCTGGCGCCTGCGCGAGCGCCCCGAGTTCCAGGGGCGCGGAGCCACGCGGGCGTACGCCGCCTTCCGCGATGTCTGGCGGAATCCGCATGCGCGTCTGCTCCTGACCGTGTTCGGCATCGAGAGCCTGGGGGCGGCGACGATCGCCGTGCTCACGCTCTACGTCGCCGAGTACGTGCTGAAGCGCCCGGGGATCGGCCCGCCGGCGATCGGCGTGTACATGCTGGCGAGCGTCCTGTTCGTTCCGGTGTGGCTGCCGCTCTCGCGCCGCTTCGGCAAGAAGGCGCTCTGGCTCGCGTCGATGCTGCTCACGGCCGTCTCCTTCGGGGCAATGATCTTCCTCTCGGAAGGGACAGTCACTCTGCTCATGGTGCTGGCCTTCGCGGCCGGCACCGCGGCGAGTTGCGGCGCGATGATGGCCCCGTCGATCCAGGCCGACGTGATCGACTGGGATGAGCACGCCACCGGCGAGCGCAAGGAAGGCTCCTACTTCGCGGCCTGGAACTTCGTGTTCAAGGTCGCGACCGGAGTCACGCAAGGCCTGACGGGCGTGGTGCTCACGTATTCGGGCTATGTGCCCAACGTCGAGCAGACCGAGCGCGTGAAATTCACGATCCTCGCGCTCTACGGCCTGTTCCCGATGGCCTGCTATCTGATCGGCGCGCTGCTCTTCGCGCGCTTCCGGCTCGACGAGGCCGGTTACGCGGAGATCCGTACGGAGCTCGACTCGCGCCGCTAGGCAACTGCGCTCGCCTGCGGCTCGCTGCGCGCGGCTCGGCCGCTTGCGTCCTCGCTCGGAGCGGCCCTCGCTCGGCCCTAGCGACACCGCACGGTGTCGATGCGGCGCGCGGCCCCGGAGCCGCGCACCTCGATGCGATACTGCGGCTCGAAGCCCAGCGCCTCGTGCGCCAAGCGGGAGGACGGGACGATCCCGTAGCGCTCGAACGCCGCACCTTGCGTGTGACCTCGCCCGAGCAGCCGCTCGACGAGGCCGAGCGCGCCGCCGAGCGGCGCCGGCAGCGCGAATCCCGCGATGCGCCGCTCGCCCGCGCCCAGCTGCGAGCGCGGGAAGACCTCGCGGCCAGCGATGTTGTAGATCCCCGGCCGATCGGCGTGCAGCGCGAGCACGATGGCGCGCGCGACGTCGCGCTCGGAGACGACCGCGAGCATCGGGTCGAAGCCGACGGCCGGATCGTCGTGCGCAAGCGGCGGCGAGTTCAAAAAGCCGCCGCCCTCGGTCACGATCGTGGCCGCGCGCAGGATCGTCATGAGCAGCGTCGAGCCGTGCAGCTCGCCTTGACACACGAGGTCGGCGTCGATCCACGCGCGCACGAGTGAGTCGCCTTCGCCGTCGAAGCCGAGCAGCTGCCCTTCGGAGACCACGTTGCCGTTCCCCGGCTCGGGCTCGTAGACGAACGCCGACGACAAGTACACGAAGCGCTCGATGCCGCCTTTTCCGGCGCACTCCTCGACGAGGCGCCGCGTCTCTGAGACCAAAGAGTGTACGCCGCCCGGCACCCGCTGCCCGGAGCGCTCCTCGGCGAACGGCAGATGGATGACCGAGTCGGGGCGGGCGCGCGCGAAGCGTTCGGAGTGCAGGAAGCTCTGCAGGTGCCGCGCCTTTGCGAGGTCGAGCCGCTGGTAGGCGATCTTCCCGCGGTACGGCGCGAGATAGCTCGGCTCGGCCTCCGTACCGACGCCGAGCGCGAGCGCGACCTCCGGATCGTGGAAGAGCGCCTTGATCACGCGCCGGCCGACGGGCGATTCCACGTGCGTCACCAGGACGCGTCGCATCAGCGCCTCTTCGCGCGCCGGTCCAACACCCGCTGATCGACCATTTCCTGGATGCGGCGTCTCACTTGCTCCGCCATGTAGCGGACGGCGTGCGGATCCTCGAGCGCTTCGGGCGGGTATTCGTCGTAGAAACGAAACGGCTCGCCGTAGGCGATCTCGTAGCGCACCGGGTACGGGAGGAGACCCAGGGGGCCGAGGAGCGGGAAGGTCGGCGTGATCGGAAAGAACGGAAGCCCGAGCAGCTTCGCCAGCGGCTGCAGGTCCCAGAGAACGGGCGCCTGATCGTCGGCGCCGACCACCGCGACCGGGATGATCGGCACGCGATGGCGCAGTGACTCCTCGACGAAGCCGAGATGGAACGACTGCAGGACGTAGCGGTCGGCCGCGCGCTTGCGGATGCCGGCCATTCCTTCGGGAAAGATCAGCACGAGCTGCTTCAGGCGCAGCAGCTCGCGCACGTTGTCGCGGCTGCCGACGACTTGGCCGACGCGCGCGTAGAAGACGTTCACGAAGGGCAGCGTTCCCGCCCAGCGATCGACGACGGTGCGCACCAGCCGCGGCGGCTTCCCGGCGAGCACGCCGTCGACGACGATCATGGTCGCGTCGAACGGCAAGAGGCCGCCGTGATTCGCGGCGAGGATCGCGCCTTCCTTCTCGGGAATCACCGCGTGGCCGGAGCTCTCGACGCGAAACCAATACTTGTAGAGCAGCTTGAAGAACGCGAGCGCGCGCCGCGTGACGCGCGGCGAGAGACCAAACTCGTCGTACGCGCGTCCGCCGAGCGCGGCGTTGAGCTGCGCGAGGCGATCCTCGTCGCCGGACGTGAGCAGCATTCCCGACAAGCGATCGAGCGCGCCGGCCGACTCATCGCGGTCGTCGAAGCTCGGCAGCTCGGGAATCGGCGGCCCGAGATCGGGCGCCTCCTGTGGCTCCTCGTGCGCACCCCTCTGCTCGTGCACGGGCGCCACCTCGGCGACGATGCGCAGACTTCGCTCGCGCATGCGAATCAAGTACGGAAGCGTGCCGTCCCCCTGCGTGAACGGATCGGAGCCGAGCGACGGACCCACGGCTCCGTGGCGCTCGTCATGGCTCATCGCCGCGCCCTCGCGGGCTCGCGCGCGAGCAGCTCGTCGGCAACCGCCGCCATCCAACCCGCCGCGGTCGAGCGCGGCGCGTACTCGAAGATCGTCTTCGCGCGGCTCTGTGCCTCGTCGATGAGGACCGAGTAACCCAGGACCGTCTGCGACAGCTGCTTCGGGAAGTGGAAGCGCAGCTTCTCGAGGATCTCGGCCGCCATGCGCGTATTGCGCGCGAACGTCGGCACGACGAGCGAGATCTCGAGCCCCGGATGCGCGAAGCGAGTGCGAACCATCTCGACCGTGCGAGTCATCTCCGCCGCGCCGTCGAGCGCGAGATAGGTCAGGGGTACCGGGAGCACGATTTCATTCGCCGCGAGCAACACGTTCAGCGTAATCGTGCCGAACGAGGGCGGCGCGTCGAACAGGATGAAGTCGTAGTTCGTCGCGCGCTCGAGCGCCTTGCGCAGGCAGTGGTTCTCTTCGCCGCCTTGCTGCGCGACCTCGTGCGCGAAGAGCGCAAGCGATTTGTTCGAGGGAACGATGTCGAGGTACGGATGGCGCGCACGCTGCACCGGCAGCGCCGGGCGCGTCGCCTCGCCGAGCATGGTGTCGAGCAGAAGGTCCAGGGCGGTGCGGCGCGCCGCCCCGACGTCGACGCCGAGCACCTTGCCGAGCTGCCCCTGCGGATCGAGATCGACGAGCAGCACGCGCTTGCCGCGCTCGCGCGCGAGAAAGTCACCGATGCTCGAGATAAGCGTCGTCTTGCAGCTTCCGCCCTTCTCGTTGATGAAGGCGATGCGGCGCGCGTCCGTGACGACCCCCCTGGAAACGAGGCAACGTGGCCCTCGGTGCGACGCTCCTGCTCTCGCTAGTTATTCGAGACTGAGCGCGCTGTCAACGAATCTTCGCCGCGAGAGCGCACGGATGTGTTTCCGCTCACACGCGTTCGAGCCGAGCGCGGAGCGACTTCGACACCGGCGCGGTGTGCGCGAGGCGGATCGGGGTGATGGACACCCGACCACTGCGTACGACCGCGATGTCGCTCTCGGCCGGGACCGACTCGACGTCGCGCAGCGCACCGTCGAAGTCGTGCACGTACACGCCCTCGCGCTCGCGCCGGAACAGTCGGTCGTAGCCGACGACGGCGAGGTCGGTGAGTAGGCGTGGCGTGTCGAGCTCGGCGTCGGAGGGATAGTTGACCGAGATCAGGTCGACGCCGTCCGGGAAGCCGCAGTCTCGAACCGTGCGGACGACATCGGCGCCGACGCACGCGGCGCGCTTCCACACCGGGTGCGAGGGGTTCGCGACCGCGTCCTTCTTCCAGTGTCGATCCTCGCCGACGCGCCCGACGGAGAGCGCGATCGCCGGGATGCCGGCGATCCAACCCTCCATGGCGGCGCCGATCGTGCCACTCGAGAGGAAGAACCCGAGCCCGATGTTCAGCCCGATGTTCACGCCCGAGACCACGAGCTCCGGCTTTTCGCCAAAGAGTGAGTGCACCGCGAGGTTCGTGCAGTCGGCCGGATAGCCGTCGACCGCGAGGATCTCGATCCCGTCGCGCACCAGCTTCGTCACCGCGAGCTCGTCCCAGCGCGAGATCGCCTTGCCGATCCAGCTCCGTTCCTTGGCGGGCACAGCGACGCGAATCGGGCCGAGCGCGGAGAGCTCGTGAATCAGCGGGAGCAACGCCGGCGAGTCTACGCCGTCGTCGTTCGTCACCAGGATGTAGCTCACGGCGCGGCAGCATAGCCCGCTCGGGTACGATTGGCCGAAGGGGACGAATGGCCGACGACGAGCTCTCGATGCGAGACATCCGCGCGCGACTCGCGGCGTACCGGCCGAAGCTCGCCAAGGCACCTGCGGGCGATCACTGGCTCGCGGCCGTCGCGTTGGTCTTCTGCGCGCCCGCGGACGCGCCGGCGGAGCTCCTCTTCATCGAGCGCGCGCTGAAGGAAGGCGATCCCTGGTCGGGACACATGGCGTTCCCAGGCGGGCGCCGCGACCGCGCCGATCCGGACCTGATCGCCACGTCGGTGCGCGAGACACGCGAGGAAGTGGGGCTCGCGCTCGGCGCGCCGATCGCGCGGCTCGACGACTTCGCGAACGCGCGCGCGGGATCGCTGGTCGTCTCGCCGTTCGTCTATCAGCTCGACGCGCGGCCGAGTCTCTCGCCCAACCGCGAGGTCCAGTCGACGGTGTGGATCCCGGTGCCCTGGCTGCTGCACCCCGATGCCGCCGTCGACTACGAGGTCGCGCGCGAGTCACGGAAGATGGTCTTTCCCGCGGTCCGCTACGACCGCTACACCGTTTGGGGTCTCACGTACCGGATCCTCGCGAACCTGTTCGAGGCTCTCGGCCGAGACTTCAGACCGGTGCCATGAGCGTCGGCGCGAACATGCGCAGGGCGGCGAGTGTCTGCCCGGCCATCCCGGCGAGCGCGAGCAGCGCGGGCGCGCGCGCCCCCCGGCTCCAGTAGCGGCGCGCGAACACGCTGGCGACGACGAAGTTCACGTACGGGATCCAGATCGTGAGCGCGAATGCGTAGCTCCAGCCGCGGCTGTGATGCGCGGCGATGAACCAGAGCCAGAGCGCGGCGGTGACGAGTGCGCCCAGCGAGGCCGAGAGCAGCAGCAGGTCGACGACCGGCTTCGGCTCGCGGCCGAACAGGAACACGAAGAGCGAGGTCGCCGCGCCGAAGATCACGATCAGGCTCGCCTGCCAGGCCGGCCCGAGCGGCACGGGGCGCTCGCTCATGACTCGGGCTCCACCGGTCGCGCGGGCGTGCGCAGCGACGGATCGCGCGTCGCGGCGACGCGGAACAGGTCGAGCGGCGCCGTGCGCTCGAGAATCTGCTCGGGCGGTTGATTGCGCGCGCGTGCCAGCTCGCGCAGCCCCGCGTCGATGCCGCGCACCGCCTTCTCGAGCGCGCGCGGGACGGACTCATGTTCCGAGAGAGGGAGGCCGTCCGCGACCGCGAGTGAGTTCGCGACCCCGAGCACGTAGCCCAAGATGTCGCCGGCCTGGCGCTCGGACAGCTTCAGCAGCGCTTCGCCGAGCAGCGAGCCGCGCAGTTGGCGCGGCAGCGAGACCGCGCTCACCAGCGCGCGCGAGTCGGACGGCGCCGTCCAGTCCGTCACCTTCTCCGAGACGAGCGGCCGATACACGCGCATCGCCTGCTCGCGCTCCGGGAAGCCGAGGTCCGTGAGTCGGTTCGTGCGCCAGCGCAGCGCCTCTTCCGCGATCTCGGAGGGACTCTCGAAGAGGGCGCCGTACACCAAGCGCCAGTAGAGCGCTTGTGACTGGTCGAACAGCGCGTGCGCGATCTCGTGCACGAGGTGCGGGCTCGTCTCGCTCTCGACGCCGAAGTACACGACACCATCCGGTGTAAACCAGCCGACCGGAGGCACGTCTTCCTTGCCTACGATCGCGATCTCGGCCTCGGCGCGCACGGAGAGAATCACGAGCTCGAGCTCGAGCTCCTCGAGAGCGCGCACCAAGGTTGGGCGCCCGGCCTCGATCAGCGCGTCGATCCACTCGTGCACGCGCGGCATCACTAGCTCGGCGCCGTTCCAGCAGTCGAGGTCGAAGCACGCGACGCGCTGCTCCGTCGTGGCGAGCTCGAGCAGCCAAGCGGCTTCCGACATCCCGCCGGCGCGTACGGTGTGCACGAGCTCCGCTTCCGCGAGCAAGGGCACGACGTCCTCGGGGCGCTCGACGAGCATCAGGAACTCGGAGCGCGCTTCGGGGCGCAGCTCCTGACAGGCGAGCGCGAGCTCCTCGGGCGAGAGTTCGCCCAGCCGCGCGCGCGCGGCGGCGCGGTCGGTTCGACCCAAGCGCAAGAGCGCGACGCCGTCAGCCAATGCCGGGGATCGCCTCGCGCACCGCGTCCATGGACTGGTCGACGAGGTGGATTTTGAAGCTCGACAACACCTCGGCCGGCACTTCCTCCAAGTCCTTCGCGTTGCGGCTGGGGAGGATCAGCTCCTTGATGCCGGCTCGGTGCGCCGCCAGCACCTTGCCCTTGATGCCGCCCACGGGCAGGACTTGGCCGCGCAGGGTGATCTCGCCGGTCATCGCGACGTCGTCGCGCACGGGCTTGCCGGTGAGCAGGCTCACGAGCGAGACCACCATCGTCACACCCGCCGAGGGGCCTTCCTTCGGTTGTCCGCCCGCGGGCACGTGCACGTGGATCCGGTTCTTCTCGAACGTCTCGGCGGGGATGCCGAGTGACTCGGCGTTCGTGCGCACGTAGGAGAGCGCCGCCTCGGCGGACTCGCGCATCACGTCGCCCATCTGTCCGGTGAGGTTCAGCTCGGGCTTCCCCTCCATCAGCGCCGACTCGACGAACACGAGGTCGCCGCCGACCGGCGTCCAGACCATGCCCGTCGCGACGCCGGGCCGCCCGGTGCGCTCGACCTTCTCCCGCGAGAACGGCGCGGGGCCGAGCAGCTTCCCGAGGTCCTCGACCGCGAGCGCCTTCGCGCTCACGCCCTCGGCGATCCGGAGCGCGGCCTTGCGCACGAGCGAGGCGATGTTTCGCTCGAGACTTCGCACGCCCGCCTCGCGCGTGTAGCCCTCGACGAGGCGCAGGATCACTTCGTCCGATAGCTCGAGTGACTCGGGAGTGAGTCCGTGCTCCTTGAGCTGCCGCGGCAGGAGGTGGTCGCGGCCGATGCGCAGCTTCTCCGTCGCCGTGTAGCCCGGGAGCTCTATGATCTCCATGCGGTCGAGGAGCGGCGCCGGGATCGTGTCGGCACGGTTCGCCGTGGCGACGAAGAGCGTCTTCGACAGATCGAACGGGACCTCGATGTAGTGGTCGCTGAAGCTCGAGTTCTGCTCCGGGTCCAGCACCTCGAGCAGCGCCGACGACGGATCGCCGCGGTAGTCCATGCCGACCTTGTCGATCTCGTCGAGGATGAACACCGGGTTGCGCGTGCCCGCGGTCTTCAGGCTCTGCAGGATGCGGCCGGGCAGGGCGCCGACGTAGGTGCGCCGATGGCCGCGGATCTCGGCCTCGTCGCGCACCCCGCCGAGCGAGACGCGGGCGAACTTGCGGCCCAGCGCCCGCGCGATCGAGCGGCCGAGGCTCGTCTTGCCCGTGCCCG
>JBGQIB010000116.1:0-14487 GCA_041498295.1 bacterium
CGAATCGGTGAACGTGACCTGCGCATGCGCGCGCGCTCCGCCCGCCTGGCACACGACCTCGACCGGCGCGGGGACCGAGGGAGACGGAACGACCAGCATGTCTCCGTCGCCCGCGAGCGCCTCGCCGTCGGCCGTCTGACAGCCGACGCCCGCCTCCAGGCGGCTCAGCACGCGCAGACGCGCGTTCTCGCCCAGACGCGCCACGCCGTTCAAGGGCTCGACCCGCAGCTTGTCGGCGTCGGCGCTGGCCGTGACCGCGCGCCAAAGCGGCGACAGCTTCGACTCCGGCATCCCGGTCGCACAGGCCCACAGACAACCCAGGCCGAGCGCGATGAATCCCCTTCGCATACGAGGATCTTCGGGCATTCCCGCGCTTCGCTTAAGCGAGAAGTGCACGCTGGGCGTCGCTCGGGGCGCTCGCGGCGGCGCGGGCTAGCGCGGGCTGCGGTACGCTCGTCGTGGGTCCCTTCTCGCTCGAAGACTCGCTGCGAAACCCACTTCTCGCGCATCCGCAGCCCGCGCTAGCCCGCTCGTTGTGGCTCCAACGTCGGGGCCCGGCCAGATTTGGATCTGCTCCGCCGCGGAGTATGGATGGTTGAGTGGGGGCTTGGTCGAAGCTGGCGCCGCGGCGAGCGGGCGGCTTGCGCCGCGGGTGCTCGACGAGTGGGTTTCGCAGCGAGTCTTCGAGCGAGAAGGGACCCACGAGGAGAGCACCGCGGCGCAGGCCGCCCGCGCACGTCGTGTCGAGCCACTCTTACGAAGTAACTAGCTAGTCGACGAAGGCCCTCAGCACTCGCGCGCGGCTCGGATGGCGCAGCTTGCGCAGCGCCTTGGCCTCGATCTGGCGAATTCGTTCGCGCGTGACTGCGAAGTCCTGGCCGACCTCTTCGAGTGTGTGATTCGACCGCTCGCCGATCCCGAAGCGCATCTTCAGCACCTTCTCCTCGCGCGGCGTGAGGGTCGAGAGAACTTTGCGCGTGTGAGCGGCGAGGTTGCGCTGAATGACTTCGTCGGTGATCGAGGGGCGCTTCTTGTCTTCGAGGAAGTCGCCGAGATGCGAGTCTTCGTCCTCGCCGATCGGCGTCTCGAGCGAGATGGGCTCCTTCGCGATCTTGAGCACCATCTGCACCTTCTCGAGCGGCATCTCCATTTCTTCCGCGATCTCTTCGGGGGCGGGCTCGCGGCCGAGCTTCTGAACCAGATAGCGCTGCGCGCGCACCAGCTTGTTCATGGTCTCGATCATGTGAACGGGGATGCGGATGGTGCGCGCTTGGTCGGCGATCGCGCGCGTGATCGCCTGGCGGATCCACCACGTGGCGTAGGTCGAGAACTTGTAGCCGCGCTGATACTCGAACTTGTCGACGGCCTTCATCAGGCCGATGTTGCCTTCCTGGATCAGATCCAGGAACTGCAGCCCGCGATTCGTGTACTTCTTCGCGATCGACACCACGAGGCGCAAGTTCGCTTCGATGAGCTCGCTCTTCGCTTGAGCCGCGCGCTCCTTTGCGCTCTGGAAGTGGACGAGTGACTGGCGCGCTTCGGCGAGCGTACAGTGCGCTTCGTGCTCGATGCCCTCGACCTTGCGCTGGATCGCGAGCACGTCCTTCTCGGCGATCAGCAGCGCTTCCGCGTTGCCGCCGAGCTGCGCGAGCGCCTTCTTGCCCGGAATCGAGCGGCGCCGCGACTGCGCCACGAGTGAGAGGAACTCGGCCGCCGTGCGAACGCCGAACGGCGCCAGGATTCCGGCGATCACCTGACCCTGCTCTTCGATTCCCGCGATGAACGTGCGGATCTCCTCGGCGAGCGAGTAGATCGACTCCTTCAGCATGCCGGTCTCGCGGATGCGCTGCGCGTTGCGCAGGCGGATCTCCTCGACTTCGGCCTCGAGACGCCCCCGGGTTTCGCGGCTGGTGCGCGGGTTCGAGAGCACGCGCAGCCGGCGCGAGACGTCGCTCTGCGAGCGGCGCAGCGCGGTGAGCGCATGCAGGAGGGTCTGCTTCTTGTCTTCGAGTGTCTCGACCTCGCCCTCGGCGATCGGCGGGAACAGATCTTTCACTTCGCGCTTGCCGCGCCGAATCTCGTCCCCGAAGCCGAGCAGCTTCTCGGCCGCGACCGGCGACTTCAGGATCTCGGCCAGCGCCGCGTTCTCACCGGCCTCGATGCGCTTGGCGATCTCGACCTCGCCCTCGCGCGTGAGCAGTGACACCGCGCCCATCTCGCGCAGATACACGCGAACGGGATCGTTCGAGCGGAAGCCCTCGACTTCCTCGGGGCCCGACGGGCGCCGGCGCGTCTCGGGCTTGCGCATCATCACGGGCGGCTGCCACTGGCGCACCGCGACCGAGTGCCGGCGGAACAGCTCGAGCACTTCTTCGAGCCGCTCGGGCGCCGCGAGCAGGTGATCGGGCAGCACCTTCAGGAGCTCGGAGCCGTCGACGAAGCCGGCCTCCTTGCTCTTGCGCAGGAGCTGCCGGAAGCTCGGCTGGCCGGCACCACCTACACCGTTGTGCGTAGTCCGGCCGTTGCGCTTCGCGGCTCCGTTCATCGCCTTGCGCTCGGGCTTGGCGACCACCGGGCGAACCGCGGTAGGCACCGGGGGTGAAGCTGCGCGTCCGCTGCGCTTCGACGAGGGGATCTTGGGAGTCTTTGTTTGCGTCATGGGGGGGAACTCCTCGGCCGGAACTGGGAAATAAAAGTTAGAGCTGCCTCTTACGCTTCTGCAGATCGTGCCGTCGCGACATGATCCGCTGAAGTTCTTCGTCGATCTCGAGCTGCTGGGCGCGGTCGGTGCAGGAACCGCGCCGCGCTTCGAGCGCGCGCTTCTCTTGGTCGAGCGCAGCAATCTCGAGCGTTGCGATGCAGTCGGAGATACTGCGTGTTGCTGCGTGCGCATCTTCGACGCCCAGCTCCGAGGACAGGTGCAAAAGTAACGCACGTTGATCCTCGGGGAGTGGCTCCGAGTCCGCCGCGAGCAGATTCGCGACCGCGCCGCGACCGTGCGCGGCGCTGGCCTCGAGCAGGCGCGCCAGGACGTCTCGTCCGGGACCCGGCGCGAGCCACGCGGGCTGGAGCTCGTGGAAGAGAGACACCAGCTCGGGGTGAGCCGCAAGCGCGGCGACGAGGCCGCGAACCGCCGGTTCGACTTCGCGCGCTGCCGGTCGGGCGGTTGCGCCGGCGCGCGCGGTCGCGCTGCTCGCCGTCGTCGGGTGGCCCTGGCGCAGCGCCTCGTCGAGCGCGGCGGGCGGAATCTCGAGCTGGCTCGAAAGCTGGCGCACGTAGGCCGCGCGCTCGACGGGGTCGCCGATCGCACGCAGATAGGGAGCCAAGCTGCGCGCGGCGTCGGCTGCGCCCCAGGCGTTGCCGGCGGCGTCCTTCAGCGCGCGCTCGATCAGGTGGTCGAGAAGCGGGACCGCGCTGTCGACGCACGCACGCAGCGCCGCGACCCCAGACTTCGCGAGCAGCGTGTCAGGATCCTCTCCGAGCGGCAGGAACGCCGCGCGCACTCGCAGCCCCTCGGCCAACAGAATCGGCAGCGCGCGTTCGGCCGCGGCCTGTCCAGCAGCGTCGCCGTCGAACAGCAGAATGACTTCTTCGGCGTAGCGGCGGATGCGGTGCGAGTGACTCTGCGTGAGCGCGGTTCCGCAGGGCGCCACACCTTCGTGTAGACCGGCGCGGTGCAGCGCGAGCAGATCGAAGTAGCCCTCGACGACGATCACGCGCCGGTGCTCTCGAATCGCGTCGAGCGCCTGCCCGAGACCGAAGAGCACGCGGCTCTTCTTGTAGACGGGTGACTCGGGCGAGTTGAGATACTTTGGCGTGTCGTCGCCCATCGCGCGGCCGCCGAAGCCAGCGATCTGCCCGCTCGGGTCCGAGATCGGGAATACGACGCGCGCGCGGAAGCGGTCGTAGTGACCGTCGCCGGTCTGACGGCGCGCGATCAACCCCGCGAGCTCCGCGTCCGACGCAGACGTGCCCGCGCGCCGGAAATGCGAGACGAGCCCGTCCCAGCCCGCGGGCGCGAAGCCGATCCGGAAGCGCTCGATCAGCTCTTCCGTCACGCCGCGCTCGCTCAGGTAGCGGCGCGCCGCGCCGCCGTTCGGACCGCGCAGCTCGGAGCGGAAGAACGAGCACGCCGCATCGTTCGCGCGGTGTATCGCGGAGGTCTGGCCCTCTTCGCCGCTGGCTTCCGGGATCGCGATGCCGAGCTCGCGCGCGAGCGCGCGCACGCATTCCGGGAAGTCGAGCCCATCCTGCTTCATGCGGAACGCGAACACGTCGCCGCCCGCGCCACAGCCGAAGCAGTAGAAGATCTGTTTGTCCTCGTGCACCTGGAACGAGGCCGACTTCTCGTCGTGGAACGGACAGAGCCCCCAATGGCGGCTTCCGGATTTCCGCAGCGTCACGTGGCGCCCGACAACCTGCACGATGTCGGCGCGCTCGCGAATCTCTGCCACGACCTGCTCGGGGATTCGACCCACTCCGTCCCTCGCTCCGAGAGTGATTCCGAGACTGAACGACAAAGGGCCCGGGAAGTACCCGAGCCCTTTGAAATCTAGTATGCGGCCTTGAGCTTCTTCAGCGCGCGCTTGCGAGCGGCCATGGCCTTCTTCTTGCGGCGCACGCTCGGCTTCTCGTAGTGCTCACGCTTGCGGAGCTCGTACATGAGGCCGGCCTTCTCACACTGCTTCTTGAAGCGCTTGAGAGCGCTTTCGAAGGACTCGTTCTCCTTCAGCTTCACACCAGGCAAACGCTCTCCCTCATTCGCTTCGACCTGTAGACCGCGGGAGCGGACGCTCTGCGATCACGGGGGGGGTGTAACCAGCTGCTTCAGTTGCCACGTGTCCATGTCCAGGTTCAACGATCCGTCGTCCAGGGATTCGATCGGATTTGGGGTCTCGTGGAATACCCTTACGGGTCAAGCACTTACGGGACAACCGAACGGACGCAGAACCTAGCACACGGTTTTCGAGACGCGCAACAGAGGGAGCGCTCGAGATTCGAATAGAATGATTGGTTGGACCAATTTTGCACAGCTACGGCGAGAAGGGTCGGACCAGGACACCATGCGAGGCGAGATACTCCTTGGCCTCGGGCACGCTGTACACGCCGAAGTGGAAGATGCTCGCGGCCAACACGGCCGCGGCGCCGCCGCAGCCGGGTGAGTCGTCGAGTCCTTCGCGCAAATGCTCGAGCGTGCCCGCTCCACCCGAGGCGATCACGGGAATGCGCACGCTGCGAGTCACTGCGCGAGTGAGTTCGAGATCGTAGCCATCGCGCGTTCCATCGCGGTCCATGCTGGTCAACAGGATTTCGCCCGCGCCGAGCGACTCGACGCGCACGGCCCAAGCGACCGCATCGAGCCCGGTCGGGCGTCGCCCGCCGTGGCTGTGCACTTCCCAACCGCGCGACGCGTCGCCGGCAACACGGCGACGCGCGTCGATCGCGACGATCAGATTCGCAGAGCCGAGGCGATCGGCGGTTTCGGCAACCAACTCTGGGCGCGCGAGCGCCGCGGAGTTCACCGAGACCTTGTCCGCGCCTGCGCGCAGGAGGGTGCGCACGTCTTCCAGCGAGCGCACGCCGCCACCGACGGAGAAGGGCACGGTGAGGCGATCGGCCGTGCGCGCCACCAAGTCGACGAGCGTGCCGCGGTTCTCGTGCGACGCGTTGATGTCCAGAAAGCAGACCTCGTCGGCGCCCTGCGCGTCGTAGGCGGCCGCGACCTCGACTGGGTCGCCGGCGTCCGCGAGATCCGCGAACTGAACGCCCTTCACGACGCGCCCGTCCTTCACGTCGAGGCAGGGAATGATGCGCTTGGTCAGCATGCAGCCAACTTCGCGAGCGCGGCTTCGAGTTGGATCGCGCCGGTGTAGAGCGCCCGGCCGACGATCGCCGCCGCGATGACGCGCGTCTCCGCGAGTCGTTCGAGATCCGCGAGCTTGCCTACGCCGCCCGATGCGATCACGGGAAGCTTCGTGCGCCGCGCTAGCGCCGCGCTGCCCTCGACGTCCGGCCCCGCGAGCAGTCCGTCGCGACCGATCTCCGTGTAGAGCAGCGCGCCGAAGGGGACGCCGCTGAACTGCGCGAGCACATCGTCCTGCGTCAAGGTCGAGAGCTCGCGCCAGCCGCGGGTCGCGACGCGTCCGTCGCGCGTGTCGAGCCCGAGTACGATCCGATCCGGATAGCGCTCGCCGGCGGTGCGCACGAAGTCGGGCTGCTCGAGCGCGGCGGTGCCGATCACGACGCGGCTTGCCCCCGCATCGAAGGCCGCCGCGACCCGCTCCAGCGACCGGATGCCGCCGGCGACCTGGACGGCGATTCCGCGGCACGCCGCGAGGATCGCGCGAATCACGGCTTCGTTTCCCACTCCGCCGTCGCGCGCTGCATCGAGGTCCACGACGTGAATGCGCGCGACGCCGGCATCCGCGAAGCGCCTCGCCTGCTGCACGGGGTCCGCGTCATAGATCGTCTCGCGCGCGTAGTCGCCCTGCTCGAGGCGCACGACTCTCCCCGCGCGCAGGTCGATGGAGGGAATCAGCTCCATGACTCGATCTCGCGAGCCAGCGCGCGCACCAGCTCGCGCACGCCGTAGTCCGCGAGCTCCTCCGCCGTCACCCAGCGGAAGCCGCGCTCCCAAGCGCGTGGGAAGGAGCCGGCGTCCTCGGAGAGCGCGGCCTGGGTCTCTTCGTAGGTACCAGTCCAGATGAGCCGGCCACGGCCATCGCGCAGCTCGAGTCTGAGCCACACCGACGCGGGATGACGCACACCGC
This sequence comes from bacterium, assembly GCA_041498295.1. Lineage (GTDB taxonomy): Bacteria > Myxococcota_A > UBA9160 > SZUA-336 > SZUA-336 > VGRW01. The sequence goes on from JBGQIB010000116.1 coordinate 6,771, forward strand.
TGGCGCTGCCGTCGCGCTCGATCCAGCGGCGCACTACAGCCGTCAGGACCGCGTCGGCTTGCGCCCGATCGACGACCTGCAATTTCGTCTCGGATCCGAGCGCGACGAGCAAGCGTGCGTTGACGACCGCCGCCGCATCGGAGGGCACGTCGTAGCCGAGCAGGGGGTCGGCGTGCGCCGGGACCGCGGCCACCTTCTGGATCGACGCCGGCTCGTCGTCGACGTGGAGCTCGGTGCGAATCGGCGCGGCGCAAGCCAGAAGGAGCAGCGCGGCAAGGGCCGCGGCGAGTCGAGTCACGGGCGCCAAGCGCAGAAGCGCTCGAGCAGCTCGAGCCCCGCGCGCTGGCTCTTCTCCGGGTGGTACTGAACCGCGACGCACGAGTCGCGGCCGATCGCCGAGGCGAACTGCTCGCCGTAGTCGGTGCGCGCGAGGATGTACTGCGCCGGCACGCGCGTCGCGCGGTAGCCGTGCACGAAGTAGTAGTAGTCCTCCGCGAGCACCGGATGCGGGCGCTCGAGCTTCACGAGATTCCATCCCATGTGCGGCACCGCGAGGCCGAGCGAATCCGGGAAGCGTTCGACGCGCCCGGGAATGACGCCCAGACACGGCCCGACGCCCCCTTCGTCCGCCTCGTCGAGCAGCACCTGCAGCCCCAGGCAGATGCCGAGGTAGGGTCGACCCGCCGCGATGTGGGCGCGAAGCGCGTCATCGAGTCCGTTGGCGGCAAGCGCGGTCATCGTGTCGCGCGCCGAGCCGACGCCGGGAAGTACGACGCGGTCCGCCGCGCGCACGTCCTCGGCTCGATGGGTCACCTGCACCTCGCGCCCGATCCGCTCGAACGCGCGCGCGACGCTGCGCAGGTTGCCCATGCCATAGTCGACGAGGACGATCCGCTCGCTGCTCGAGCTCACAGCGAGCCCTTGGTCGAGAGCGCGCCGCGGATGCGTGGGTCGCGCGTCGTCGCCTCGTCGAGCGCACGGCCGAGTCCCTTGAACACACCCTCGATGATGTGGTGCACGTTGTGGCCGTACGAGCGCTCGACGTGCAGATCGACGCCGCCGTTGACGCAGAACGCGTACAGAAAGTCCTCGACCAGAGCCGCGTCGAAGTCGGCGACCCAGTCGCGCGGCAGCTCGACGCGGTAGACGAGATAGGGGCGATTCGATAGGTCGAGATCGACGAGGATGCGCGCGTCTGCCATCGGGATGCGCGCCGAGCCGAAGCGGCGCAGGCCGGCGCCGTCGCCGACCGCCTTGCGCAGCGCCTGGCCCATCACGATGCCGACGTCCTCTACCGTGTGGTGTTGGTCGACGTGCAAGTCGCCCTTGGCCCGGACGCGCAGATCGAACAGGCCGTGACGCGTGAACGAGTCCAACAGGTGGTCGAAGAAGGGGATGCCCGTCTCGATCGCCGCTTCGCCCTTGCCGTCCAGGCGCAGCTCCACGGAGATGTCCGTCTCGCGGGTCTTCCGGGAGATGCTCGCTTCCCTGTCCATCACTTCTCCTTAGGTTCGCAGACGCGAATCTCGAGCGCCCGGGCATGCGCGTCGAGACCCTCGAGCCGGGCCAAGCGCGCGGCGGCCGGGGCGATGCGCCCGAAGGCCGCTTGCGAGAGGTCGATCAGGCTGATCCGGTGCTGAAAATCCTCGACGCCGATTCCGGAGAAGAACCGAGCTGTTCCGCCGGTGGGCAGGACGTGGCTCGGGCCCGCGGCGTAGTCGCCGATCGGAACCGGGCTGTAGGCGCCGAGGAACACCGCACCGGCGCAGTCGATCCGAGCGAGCCAACGCTCCGGGTCGTCGACGACCAGCTGCAGGTGCTCGGCGCCGTAGCGGTTGGCGAGCGCGCAGGCCTCCTCGAGGTCGCGCGTCACGATCAACAGGCTGCGGTCCGCGAGTGACTTCCGCGCGGTCGCCTCGCGCGTCAGCGCCGGCAGTTGGCGCTCGATCTCGGCGCGCACCGCGCGCGCGAGTTTCGCGCTCGGCGTGGCCAGGACCACGCTCGCGAGCGCGTCGTGCTCGGCCTGCGCCAACAGGTCCGCGGCCAGGAAGTCGGCGCGCGCATTCGCGTCAGCGACGATGAAGACCTCGCTCGGACCCGCCTCGGAATCGATCGCGACCTGGCCGAATACCTGGCGCTTGGCCTCTTGGGTGTGAGCCGTTCCCGGTCCGACGATCTTGTCCACTCGGGCGATGTGCTCGGTGCCATAGGCGAGCGCGGCGATCGCCTGCACGCCGCCGACGCGGTAGACGCGAGTCACGCGCGCGAGCCGCGCCGCGGCGACGACCGCGGGGTTGAGCACCTTGCCGGGGCTGCACATCGAGCGCTCGGGCACACCCGCGACCTCGGCGGGGATGCCGAGCATCAGCGTGGTCGACGCCAGCGGCGCGACTCCGCCCGGGACGTAGATGCCGACGCGCGCGAGCGGCCGAATCAGCTGACCGAGGCGCTCATCGGGCGCGTCATGCCGCCAGCTCGCCGGGACGTGAAGGCTGTGGAAGCGCCGCACCCGCTCGGCGGCGAGCGCGAGCGCGGCCATGTCCTCGGGCGCGAGCTGCTCGGCGCCGGCATCGATCTCGGCGTCGCTGAGCGCCAGCTCGTCCGGGCGCAGTCGGTAGCCGTCGAAGCGCTCGATCGCGTCGAGCACCGCATCATCGCCGCGCGCGCGCACGTCATCGATGATCGCCGCGACGCGCTCCTGCAGCTGCGCGCGCTCGACCGAACGGCGGTCTTCGAGCGCGCGAAAACGCTCGGGGAACGCGGCGTCGCGCGAGTCGTGAAGCGCTAGCTCGAGCGGCTCGGTCATCGACTTACTCCGCCTCGCGCCGAATCCGCCCGCCCAGGCGCGCGAGCTTCTCCTCGATCCGCTCGTAGCCGCGATCGATGTGATACACGCGGCGCACGCGCGTCTCACCCGACGCCGCCAGGCCCGCGAGCACGAGCGACGCGCTCGCGCGCAAGTCCGTCGCCATGACCGGCGCTCCGGACAGACGCGATGCCCCGTTGACGACGGCGGTCTTGCCCTCGATCTCGATGTCCGCCCCCAAGCGCACGAGCTCCGGCACGTGCATGAAGCGGTTCTCGAAAATGTTCTCGCTGATCGCCGACACCCCGTCCGCCTGCGTGAGGAGCGCCATGATCTGCGCCTGCATGTCGGTCGGAAAACCCGGCCACGGCGCGGTCTTCACGCGCAGGCCGCGGAAGCTCCCGCCGCGCCGCACGCGCGCCCAATCGGCTCCGACCTCCACGTCGAGGCCCGCCTCGCGCAGCTTCTCGAGCACGACGCCGCTGTGCTCCGGAATGATCCCCGTGACCTTCACGTCGCCGCCGGGGAGAACGGCGCCGCACGCGAGCAACGTGCCGGCCTCGATGCGATCGCCCGCCACGTAGTGGCGCACGCCCGAGAGACTCGGGACGCCCTGCACGATCAGGTGCTCCGAGCTCGCCTGATCGATGCGCGCGCCCATCGCACGCAGCACCGTGATCAGCTCCTGCACCTCGGGCTCACAGGCGGCGTTCTCGAGCTCGGACACGCCCTCCGCGAGACACGCCGCCATGAGCACGTTCTGGGTGCCGTTCACGGTGCGCACATCGAAGCTCACGCGCGCGCCCCGCAGCCGATCCGCGCGCGCTTCGACGTAGCCACCGTCGAGCTCGATCTTCGCGCCGAGCGCGGCCATGCCCTTCAGGTGTTGATCGACCGGGCGCGCGCCGATCGCGCAGCCGCCGGGCAACGACACGCGCGCGTGCCCGCAGCGCGCGAGCAAGGGGCCGAGCACCATGAACGAGGCGCGCATGGTGCGGACCAGGTCGTACGGCGCCTCGATCTGCGTCGGCTTGCCGCCGTCGATGCGCAGCGTGTCCGCCGTTTCCCAGCCGCCGCGCACGCCGAGGCCGTCCAGAATTTTGAGCATCGTGTCGAGGTCGCGGACGTGCGGCGTGTTCGCGAGCGTGACTGGCTCGTCGGTGAGCAGCGCCGCCGCCATCAGCGCGAGCGCCGAGTTCTTGGAGCCGCTGGCCGCGATCTCGCCGCGCAGGGGCACTCCGCCTTCGATCCGGAATTGGTCCATCAGGCGCTCTCCGCATAGAGGCCGAGAACCACGCGCGTGATTCCGGCCAAGTCCGCGAACGTCTCCACTTCGGCAGCCCCGGTCGCGCGCAATAGCTCGACGACGGCGGCCGACTGATCCGCGCCGATCTCGAATGCGAGCGCGCCGGGTCGTTCGACGCGCGCGGGCGCGGCGGCGCAGATCTGCCGGATCACGTCGAGGCCATCCAGCCCGCCGTCGAGCGCAAGCACCGGCTCGTGGCGGAGCTCGGGCGCGAGCGTCGCAAGCTCGCCGCTCGCGACGTAGGGCGGGTTCGAGAGCACCAAGTCGAAGCTGCCCGGGATGTCGCCCAAGGCGCGCGCCTCGACGAGCGTCACTCGGTCGAGCACGCCGAGCGCCGCGAGATTCTCGCGCGCGATCTCGAGCGCGGCCTGCGACACGTCGCAGGCGACGATCTCGACCGAGGGCAGATCGCGCGCCAGCGCCGCCGCGATGCAGCCCGAGCCCACGCCGATCTCGAGCACGCGGCGCGGCTTCCGGTCGAGCGCGACGCGAACCAGGGTCTCGGTCTCGGGCCGCGGGATCAACACGTCGGGAGTCACGCGGAACGGAAGTGACCAGAACTCGCGCCGCTCCGTCAGATACGCGACCGGCACGCGCTCCTTGGCCCGACGCCGGACCAGCTCGCGGAAACGCGCGCGATCCGCCTCGCCGAGCGGTTTGTCGAAGCCCATGTAGAGGTCCATGCGCGACGAGCCCAGGACGTGCGCGAGCAACAGCTCCGCGTCCAGGCGCGCCTGCGGCACGTCGTGTTGTTTGAAGAAGTCCGCCGTCCAGCGCACGAACTCCATGAGCGTCCAATCCGCGCCGCTCACATCTGCTCCCGGAGCGCATCGGTTTCGAGGTACGTCGCGACCGCGTCGACCAGCTCGTCGATCTCGCCTTCCAGCACGCGGTCTAACTTGTGCAGAGTGACTCCGGCGCGGTGATCGGTGACGCGGTTCTGCGGAAAATTGTACGTGCGGATCCGTTCACTGCGATCGCCGCTGCCGATTTGTCCCTTGCGCTCGGCGGCGCGCTCCGAATCGAGCCGAGTCTGCTCGAGATCGAACAGCCGCGCGCGCAGGACCTTCAGCGCCTTGGCCTTGTTCTTGTGCTGTGACTTCTCGTCCTGGCACTGAACGGCCAGGCCGGTCGGGAGATGCGTGATGCGGATCGCCGAGTCGGTGGTGTTCACGCTCTGTCCACCCGGCCCGCCGCTGCGGAAGCGGTCGATGCGCAGGTCTTTCTCGTCGATGACGATGTCGGCGACGTCCGCTTCGGGCAGCACCGCCACGGTCGCCGTCGAGGTGTGGATGCGGCCCTGTGACTCGGTCACCGGCACGCGCTGCACGCGGTGCACGCCGCTCTCGTATTTGAGCCGCCCATACACACCTGCGCCGGTGAGGTTTGCGACGACTTCCTTCGCGCCGCCGCCTTCCGTTTCGGTGAGCGACAGGAGCTCGACGGCCCACTTCCGGGCCTGCGCGTAACGCGTGTACATGCGGAACAGGTCGGCCGCGAACAGGGCCGCCTCGTCGCCGCCGGTGCCGGGTCGGATCTCGAGCACGACGCTCTTCTGGTCGCGCGGGTCGCGCGGCAGGAGAAGCTTCTTGAGCGAGAGCTCGAGGGCTTCCTTTCGCGCGCGCAGCTCCGGCAGCTCCGCCTTCGCGAGCTCGCCGATCTCTGCGTCGCTGTCGCCCGCGAGCTCCTCGTTCTCGGCGAGCGCGGCGCTGGTCCGCCTCCAATCGCGGAACGCGCCGACCAGCTCGCGCAGCGCCGCGAGCTCCTGTGTCAGCTCGCGCAGCTTCGCCGGATCGCGGGCGAGCTGCGGCTCTCCGAGGCGATCCTCGAGCTCCTGGTAGCGCGCCTCGATTTCAGCGATCCGCTCGAACATGGGAATTCCAGTCGGGACAGGTTAGCCACGACGAACCCGACGGGGAGGGGACGGCTGGGGCGCGCTTAGCTCTTCTTCTCGTAGCGGCGCCGGAAGCGATCCACCTTGCCAGCCGTGTCCACGATTTTCTGCTTGCCGGTGAAGAACGGATGGCAGTTCGAGCAGATCTCCACGCGAATCGAGTTCGCCGTGGAGCGCGTGATGAACTCGTTCCCACAGGCGCAGTGGACGCGGACCAGCTTGTACTCGGGATGGATGTCCGGCTTCATGGGCCGCGCACGATAACGCCGGAGGGGCGGCTCGTCTACTGGCTCCGCCAGCTCGCCGTACCCTTCGGGGACCGCCCGGCGTTTCTACTGCGGGGCGGACCCCAGGAGGATACGTCGATGAACGAAGCGAACAAGCACGTCCGCAACGGGATGGGCGCGGTCAGACCTTTCATCTACGGTCGCCTGGACCTGCTCGACTTCGTCAAGCACGTCTTCGGCGCAGTCGAATTGGAGCGCAACAAAGTCGACAAAGGCTTCCATGTCCAAGCGCAGATTGGCGACTCCGTCGTAGTGTTGTTCGGCAATGGAGCCTCCGTATGCGCAGGCGACGCGCGCCTCGACGTATCGTGTACGTGGCCGATGTCGATGCGACCTACGAGCGCGCGATCGCCGCGGGCGCGAGCTCCCTCGGCAAACCCACCGAACGACCCTTCCAAGAGCGCACCGCGAGCGTGAAGGATGCTTTCGGGGAACACCTGGTACCTCGCGACATATACGGGCAAGGTCGCGAGGTGACGCGTCGCCCGTGACTCAGCGCGGGACGCGCGCGAAGTGGAGCATCCGGCCGCCCGCCTTGTCGCGGCGGTAGCTCGCGTAGTGCGTCGAATCGCACGCCGTGCAGCCGCCCACGCGCTCGATGCGCAGCGCGGGCACGCCGGCGCGCACGAGCTGCAGGCGGTTCAGCGCGAACAGGTCGAGCATGGCGTGACCGGGGCGCACGGGTTTGAAGACGGCGCGCTCGGGGATCGCGGCGAGAACCGGCTCGTCGACCTCGTAGCAGCACGGGCCGATGTGCGGACCGATCGCCGCGATCCAGGCGCTCGGCGACGAGCGCGTCGCCTGCGCCAGCCCGCGCACGGTGCGGACGGCGATGCCCGCGGCCGTCCCGCGCCAGCCCGCGTGAATCGCGCACACGAAGCGGCGCTCCGCGTCGGCGATCAGGATCGGCACGCAGTCGGCGGTGACCACGCCGACCGCCACGCCCGGCGCGACGCTCCAGACCGCGTCCGCCTCCGGTCGAGCCGCGAACGGAGCGCGGGCGAGCGCGACGCCGTGCACCTGGCGCGCGAGCGCGACGTCGGGCGGCGCCGCCTCCGCGGAGCCGAGCATGCCGAAGCCGTGCTCGATCCCGAGCGAGTCGAAGCCGACCGCGCGCAGGAACGGCGCGTCCGTCACCGCAGCGCCTCGAGCGCGCGCGCGAGATCGGACGGAAGCGGCGACTCGAAGCGCAGCGCGGCACCCGTGCTCGGGTGAGTGAAGCCCAACACCGCAGCGTGTAGTGCCTGGCGCGCGAGGCCGAGCTCGGCGCCGAGCGCGTGTGCGCCGCCGTAGACTGGATCGCCCAGCACCGCCAGGCCGATCGAGGCGAGGTGCACGCGCACCTGGTGCGTGCGGCCGGTCTCGAGGCGCACGCGCAAGAGGGAGGCGCCGCGCAGGCGCTCCTCTACACGATAGTGTGTCAC
>JBGQIB010000117.1:0-14378 GCA_041498295.1 bacterium
CCCACCCGTCTGATGAGCGCGTGGGCACCCTACCCACCCGTCTGATGAGCGCGTGGGCACCCTACCCACCCGTCTGATGAGCGCGTGGGCACCCTACCCACGCTCCGAGCGCTCCCGCAACGTCACGCGCCCGCCGGGGCCGAGCCGCGCTTCGAAGCGCAGCCCGTCGGTCTCGCGCGAGATTTCGTCGAGCACGGCCGGGCACTCGCCCGAGCCGAGGAAGACCGTGTGTACCCTAACTCGGAGTCGCCGAGCCAGCGCGCGCTCACTGCGCACGTTCGGATCGCCGAGCACCGGCACGCCGTCGGAGAGCAGCACGATGTGTCGCTCGCGCCCCGAGGTCGCGCGCAGCTCCGCGAGCGCGGCGCGCAGAGGCGCCTCGTAGTTCGTGCGGCCCTCGACGCGCAGCCGCTGTGCGAGCGCGAGCACGCGGCGATAGCGGCGGTGAAAGAAGACACCGCCCGACGCGAAGCGCTCCGCTTCGTGGTTGAACTCGATGTAGCCGAGGCGCATGCGGCGGCGCGCGCCGACGCGCACCAGACCGGCAACGACTTGGCCCGCCCAGCGCGCGAGCCGGCCCTCCATCGACGCCGAGACGTCGCGCAGCAGCGCGATCGCGCCACCCGCGTTGCGGCGCTCGCGGCGGAAGACGCGCGCGCCGCCGGGTTGGCGGCCTTCGACGAGCAGCAGCGCATCGACGGGATCCGCATCCAGGATTTCGTCGAGGCGGCGCATGCGGCGCAGGCTGCGCGGCGAGCCGCCGGTGTCTTCGCCGCGCTCCACCGCGCCTCGGTCGAGCCGGCCCGCGAGCGCGCGCAGGAGCGGATCGACTCCGGCGCTGTCATCGTCCCCGCGCGCGCCGGTGGCCGGCTCGACCGAGGCGAGCGAGCTGTCGCGCGCCTCGAGTGACTCGACCGGCAGCGCCGCGACGGCCGCGCCGCCGCCCGGTCCGGGCGCCGCGCCCGTCCGGTCGGCGGCGGCGGGTCGCGTTCCCGCCGTGCTCGAGTCACTTTGTGAGTCCGCTCGGATCGCCTCTTCGAGGATGGCGCCGACGTCGGCCTCGAGCGCCTCGGGCACGCGCCGCGCGAGCATGAAGCGCAGCGCGCGCACGTCTTCGGGAAAGACGCGCTCCGCGCCGCGCAAGAGCGCGTGCGCGCGCAACACGCCGGGCGCGGCGCGCGCGAACGCGCGATCGGAGAGGAGCGCGGGCTCGCTGCCGGCGGCCGCGGCGAGGCGCTCGACCGCGCGCAGCAGCGCTGCGCGCGCCGACGGCTCGATCGGAAGCGCCGCCGCGCGGCGCTGCAGCGAGTGGCGCGCTTCCGTGTCGAGCGGAATTGGAGCGTCCGGGCCGAGCTCGCGATCGAGCAGCCCGCGCGCGAGCGAGAAGCGGCGCGCGCCGAGGAGGCCGCGCATGCGCACCTGAATCGCGAAGCGGTCGAGCTGCGTCGGCTCGAGTGGATCGGCGTAGCTCTCGAGATCGGGCGGCCCGGAGGTCGCGATCGCGGTCTCGAGCGGCAGCGCGCGGTCCGCCAGCCGCCGCTGGCCGAGCACGCGCAACAGCACGCCCAGCGCCTCGCCCGGCGCGCGCGACAGATCGTCGAGCAGCAGGACCTCGGCGGACGCGCTCGCTCCGAGCGCGAGCTCGAGCGCGATCCGCTCCTTGCCGGCGCGCGCCTCGCGCCGAAGGCGCAGCTCGCCGAGCAGCTCGGCCGCGCTCGCATCGCGGTGAAAGGCGAGCTCCGCGAAACGCGCGCCCGAGCCGTGCGCGAGCGCGCGCGCGAGCGCTGACTTTCCGCAGCCCGGAGGCCCCTCCAGATAGGCGTGCTCGCGCGCCACGAGCGCGAGCACGAGCCCCGTCTTCGCGTCTTCCTGGCCGTGCAGCGCGCGCTCGAGGATCTCGCGCAGCCGTTGGATCTCGGGGCTCGACATCGGCGGCCGGAGTGTGGGCCGGGTCGGCTTGCATCCGTCAAGTCGGCCCGATATGCTGCCTACCGTCCGACCGGTCGGTCGGCTCCGAGTGGTAGGGGGTAGAGACGTGGAAGAGCACGAGGCCGAGTCGTCGCCCTCGACGCGCGGCAAGATCCTCGAGACCGCGGAGTCACTATTCGCCCGCTTCGGCTTCGCGGGCGTCGGCATGCGCGCCGTCGCCGAGAGCGTCGGCGTTTCCAAGTCCGCCCTCTTCCACCACTTCCCGACCAAGCGCGCTCTCTGGGCCGCGGTGCTCGAGCGCACCATGCTCGAGTTCGATGCGCGGCTTTCGGCGGCCGCGGACCGCGCGGGCGGAGCGCTCGAGCGGATGCGCCTCTGGATCGAGGCGGTGATCGACTCACTCGTCGAGAACCCCGCGCGCGCGCCGCTCCTGCTGCGCTCGCTCTTCGAGGTCGAGGACGAGGAGCCGGTCGACGCCGCGGCGCGCGCGGTCTTGGAGCGCGTACTCGGCAAGATCGCGGCGGGCCTCGAGGCGGGCATCGCCGCGGGCGAGATCCGACGGGTCTCGGTGCCGCACACCCTGCAGAGCTTGATCGGACTCACCGTCTTTCACTTCGCGAGTGGCGACTTCGGCGAGGACCTCGTCGGCGCGCCGCTCTACTCCGCGGCCGAGATTCGGCGTCGGAAGGAACACGTGATCGGATTCATGGAGCGCGCGCTGCGCGCTCGAGCAGACTAGGAGGACCTTCGGTGGAAAAGTTCATGAACGAGTACCGGCGGAATCTGGGCAGCTTCGAGCTGATCGACTTTCCCGACGAGTCACAGGTCGCGAAGATCCGCGAGAGGATCGACGTACCGACACCGATGGCGGTGCGCTGGAACGACTGGGAGTACGGCAGCGAGGTTTCCGAGCTGCGCGCGCTCTATGAGAAGGGCAAGGACAATCAGTGGAACGCCTCGCACGACATCGACTGGTCGATCCCGCTCACGAACGACGAATTCATCGCCGGGCCGGAGCTCTCGCTGCTCGGCAGCGTGACCAAGCTCATGGGCAAGGACGAGGCCACGCAGAAGGCAGCGATGTTCGACGAGATCGCCTGGGTGCTCTCGCAGCTCCTGCACGGCGAGCAGGCCGCGCTGCAGATCTGCGGCCAGCTCACGAACCTGTGCCCGACCACCGACGAGAAGTTCTACGCCGCGAACCAGGTGTACGACGAGGCGCGACACACGGAAGTGTTCGCTCGCCTGCTCGCCGAGAAGTTCGGGACCATCTATCCGATCAGCCCGAACCTGAAGATCCTGCTCGACGAGCTGCTCTCCATCGAGGGCTACACGATGAAGTGTCTCGGCATGCAGACGCTCTTCGAGGGCACCGCCGTCGGCATCATGGATCAGTTCCGCGTCAACTCCAGGAACGCCCTGATCACCGACGTGATCCGCCGGGTCGAGCAGGACGAGTCACGCCACGCCGCGTTCGGCGTGCTCACCATGCGCCGCGTGGTGAAGCGCTCGAACGAGGCCGAAATGCAGCGCATGGAGGACTGGGCCTTCGCGGTGCTCGAGGCGCTGAACGCGAATCAGCAGCTCGACATGCTGCGCGTGCTCGGTCCGAAGTACGGGATCGAGCCGGACGCGGTCGTCGGCATGGCCATGTCGCTTCCCGAAGGGAAGGACTTCAACAGCCAGCCGTTCATGCATACGGTCGTGCCGAACCTGCAACGCCTCGGACTCATCACCGAGCGCACCGAGTCACAGTGGCTCGAGCGCGCGATGATGGTCGAGTCGCGCAGCGCGAACGGGCAGCTCGCCGTCCGCTAGCAGCGCGCTACTTCGCGGCGCCGTAACTCTCGTCGTCGGTCTGCCAGTCGGCCTCCCGGTCGCGGTCCGCGGGCGTGTCGACGTATTCACGACCGTGGTCTTTCTCCGGATCGTCCGTCCCTTCGTCCTTGCGACCGCCTGGGTGCGAGTGACTGGCTCGAGTGAGTTGTCCTCCGTGAACGATCCGCCGATGTTCGGCCGGCCGAGGGGGCCGAAGCGCACGGTGTCGTCGCTGTCCAAGAACGGGAAGACGTAGTGGAACACGTGGCCGTGGACACGGAAGGCGTACGCGCGCGTCGGGTCGACCGGGCCAAGCGCGTCCTGCGCCACCTCGATCCCGAGCACCGACTGACTGAAGAAGTTGCTGTAGAACGCAGTCGACCCGGCGCCGACGTGACCCGGCTCCTCGAACACCACGATGAACTGACCGCCGTCGAGTGACCCGACCAGATCGATCGAGCCCGAGAGCGGGGGATTCATGGTCGGGTTGGAGTTGTCGACGCTGCGCCACTCGAGCGTCTGCCCCTCGACCTCCAACGTCTGCGTGTTCGGCTCAGCGAGATACAGCTCGACGCGCCCCGCGCCGACCTCGCTGATCTTCAGCGCGCGCGTCTGGGTGCACGCCGCCGATATGGCGCCGATGGCGATCAGAGCGCAGAGCGCAGCGCCCCGCGCCTAGTTGGCGCGGAAGCGCGAGGTGTCGGGCCCCAGCGCGAGCGCTGCGGCCTGGTCGGGGTGAATGGCCTTCGCGCGCGCGAAGAGATCGTCCTCGCTCTCCGTGTTGTTCGGGTCGGGAACACAGCAATCCACCGGGCAGACCTCGGCGCACTGCTCCTTCGCGTGGAAGCCGACGCACTCCGTGCACAGGCGCGGGTTGATGACGAACGTCTCTTCGCCCTCGCTGATGGCCTCGTTCGGGCACTCGGGCTCGCAGACGCCGCAGTTGATGCATTCCTCGGTGATCATGGTCGACATGGGGAAGACTCCTGTAACAACCCGCTAGAAACGGTCAGTGAGTGAGGGCGACGTCGCGGTTGCCGCGTGGGATGCGGCCCGTGAGCAAGAGCTCGTCCTCGCGTGCCAGGCGGAACTCGAGCTCGCCGTCGTCGCCCGACGACTCGAGGTCGAGGTTGGTTGCGAGCAGTTGCCGCCCAAGGCGCACGAGAGCCTTCAGCTGCGCCGCTCGCACCCGATCGAGGCGGCCGACGGCGTGCTTCTTCAGATTCGAGACGGCGAGGTGAACGTCGCGGACCTCGCCGGTGCCGGCGCACAGCGGGCAGATGCGCGCCAATGCCTCGCGCAGCACCTGCTCGACGAACGCGGTCTGGTTCGGAAGCTGGCGCAACAGAGCTCCGATCTCCGGATCGATCCGGAACGTGACGCGCTGCTTGGCTCGGTTGCGGCGGTTCATCATCCGTACAGCAGATTGCTGTACGATTCTGCTCTGGTCAATGGCCACGTGCGCGAAGACGGGCGGCGCACGGATTCGGACATATACTGTGCACCGCGATTCCTTCTGCCGGAGGCCTATCCTGGAATCGGACAACGAGCAGCCCGGCGAGCCGACGGGGCAACCCCGGCGACCCAGGCGCCGCCGACGACGTCGCCGCGGAGGCAGACACTTCTCCGCGGGCAACGAGTCAGCGCCGAACGGACCGCCGCCCAACGGCCCGGTGGGTGAGGCTTCTGCTCCGTTCGAGAACCCGGCGCCCTCCGACGCCAGCTCCGGCGTTCCCTCCACGGCCTCTGCCCCGGTCGGGGACCGTCCGCGGCGTCGCCGGCGCCGCCGGCGCGGCCATTGGAACCCGAACGGCGGTGGAGATTTCGCGCCGCGCGACTCGAACCTGAGCGGCGAGCCGAGCGATTCCGGCGAGGTCGAGCCGCGCGGGACGCACGCGGAGAGCTCGGCGCCCTGGGACGGAGAAGCTGGTGAAGCGGAGTTCAACACGCAGGCGGATGAAGCCAGAGACGAGACCGGAAGCTCCGAGATGAGCTCCTCCGAGCCGCAAGTCGCGCCGGAAGGCGGCGAGCCGCTCCGCGATCGACCGCGCCGGCGCCGCAGGCGGCGCCGCGGCGGGGGCGGCGGCCCGGTTCCCGACGAGCGCCTGCGCCAGATGCTCGACCTGCTGCGGCGCGAGTTCGGCCTGCGGCACTTCCGGCCGGGCCAGGAAGAAGTCATCCGCGCGGTGCTCGACGGCCGCGACACGCTGGCGGTCATGCCGACCGGCAGCGGGAAGTCACTCACCTACCAGTTACCCAGCTTGGTGTTGCCCGGCCTGACGGTCGTCGTGTCTCCCCTCATCGCGCTGATCCGCGATCAGTTCGAGAAGCTGCGCGCGCAGGGCATCGAGACGGTGCGCGTCGACAGCTCGCTCACCGGAACTGAGAAGGAGGAAGCGCTCACGCTGCTCGAGGAGGGCGGCCAGAAGATCGCGCTGATCACCCCCGAGGGGGCGACCGGCGCAGTGTTCAAGAAGCGCATCGCCGATCAGCAGATCTCGCTGCTCGTGATCGACGAAGCGCACTGCGTTTCGGAGTGGGGTCACGATTTCCGGCCCGCATATCTCGCGCTCGGCGCGCTGGCCGAGGATCTCGGCCGACCGCCGGTGCTCGCGCTGACCGCGACCGCGCCGCCGCTCGTGCGCGAGGAGATCGTGAAGCGCCTGGGGCTGCGCGAGGCCGCGATCGTCGTGCGCCCCGTCGCGCGCCCGAACCTGCGCTTCGAAGTGAAGCAATGCATGACCGAGGACGTGAAGCGGCGCGAGCTCGTGCAGTATCTGCGCCGCCTGCGCCGGCCCGGGATCGTCTACTGCTCGACGGTGAAGGACGTCGAAGAGCTGGGCGCGCTCTGCAAGATCGCGCGCATCCCTGCCGAGATCTATCACGGGCGACTCACGAAGGCCGAGCGCGATCACGCGCACAAGCGCTTCATGTCGTCCGGCAAGCGCATCGTGATGATCGCGACCAGCGCTTTCGGCCTCGGCGTCGACAAGCCCGACATCCGCTACGTGCTGCACTACCAGGTGCCGGGCTCGCTCGAGTCGTACGTGCAGGAAGCCGGGCGCGCGGGCCGCGATGGCCTGCCCTCGCGCTGCATCCTGCTCTGGGACCCGCGCGACATCGACGTGCAGCGCCACTTTCTCTCCGAGGGCCCGGCGACGCGCTCTCAGATCAAGAAAGTCGTCGAGGGTCTATCGGCTTGGACGAAGGACGGGCGCGGGGTCGAGGCGTCGACCTTGGCGATGGCGACGGAAGTCGGAGTCACTCGCACGAAGGCGATCCTCGAGGGGCTGCGCGACGCGGACCTCGTGGCCGAGACCGACGCCCAGTTCTCGCTCTCGCGCGAGATCGACGTGAACGAGGCGGTGAAGCTGCTCTCCCGCCGGAACGAGGAGCGCAAGACCACCGATCGCCGCCGCCTCGAGAGCATCATCCACTACGCGAACAACACCGAGGAGTGTCGGATGATGCACATCACGCGCTACTTCGAAGACGGCGAGCCGACGCCCTGCGGTCACTGCGACGTGTGCGAGCCCAAGCTGCGCCGGCGGCGCCGCCGCTCGAAGGGCCGGCGCGGCGGCAATGGCTCCGACCGAGACGACGACGAGTGAGCTTCGAGCGCGAGGCGCGGGTGGCATGCGAGGCCGCCCAGGCGGGCGGCGAAGTCGTGGCTCGGCACGCAACCGCTGCGAATCGCACGGCGCGCGAGAAATCGCACGACAACCCGGTGACGGCCGCGGACCTCGAGGCAAACGCCGCGATCTGCGCGCGGCTGCGCACCGCGTACCCCGGGGATTCCCTGCTCTCGGAGGAGACCGCCGATCGCGGCGACCGACTCTCGGCCGAGCGTGTCTGGATCGTGGATCCGCTCGACGGAACGAAGGAGTTCGTGGAGGGCGTGCCGCAGTTCGCGGTGTCCATCGCGCTCGCGCTCCGCGGGCGGCCGGTCGCGGGCTGCGTGTTCGATCCCTCGACGGGTGAGAGCTTCTGGGCCGCCGCTGGCGCTGGCGCCTTCCTCGGCGCGACACGGATCGGTGTCTCGCGCGAGACATCGCTCGCGAAGGCCGTCCTGCTGTCGAGTCGCACCGAGATGAAACGCGGACAAGTGGAGCCGTTCCGAGCGCTCGTCGCGCGCATCGAGCCCGTGGGCTCGGTCGCGCTGAAGCTCGCGTGGATCGCGGCCGGCCGCGCGGATCTCTGGCTATCCGCCGCGCCGAAGAGTGAGTGGGACGTCTGCGCCGGCGACTTGCTGGTGAGCGAGGCCGGCGGCGTGTTCCGCGAGCTCGGTCGCGGCGAGCGCGCCTACAACCAGAGCGACGTTCTGCTCCAGCCGCTGCTCGCGGCCGGCCCTGTCGAGCTGGTCCGCGAGCTCGAGAGGCGCGCATGCCCGGCGTGAAGCACCCGATGCTGCGCATCGCGCCGGTCTCCGACGAACTCTACGCAGTCTCGGATCTTCTGATCCCCGAGCTGTCCGGCCAGCGCATCTGGCTCTTCGACCTCGAAGCGACGGGGCTCGACACCTCGAAGGAGCGAGTCACTCAGATCGCCGGCTGCATGTTCGAGAACGGACAGATCCGCGAAGAGACCGCGTTCACGACCTTCGTCTGGCCGGGCGAAGGCGTCGAGATCCCGAAGGTGGTGCGCGAGCTGACCGGCATCACGCTCGAGAAGCTGCAGGGTGCGCCCGCGTTCCCCGAGGCGTGGCGCAGTCATCTCAGCGCCGCGCGCGGCGCCGACTTCTGGCTGGGCCAGAGCGTCTTCGAGTTCGACGTGCCGCTGCTCGAAGCCGAGTTCGCGCGCCACCGAATGCCGTCAGAGCTTCCACCGACGCTCGACTCCGTCGTGCTCGCGACCTGGCTGCTCGGACCGCCGGACGAGCGCTGGAGTACCTCGAAGCTCCTGCACCGTTTCTCGGTCGACACCGTCGGGCTGCGGCGACACGATGCGCTCGACGATGTGAAGATCCTCGGGCGCCTCTTGCAGCCGTTGCTGCGCCTCGTTTCGGAGGAGCGCGGCGATCGGCTCGAGATCGCGGCGGACCCGCCGCTCTTCATCAAGCGCCACCCGCCGATCCGCGAGTGACTTCGCTCGCCTGCGGCTCGCTGCGCGCGGCTTCGCCCGACATCGGCCCGCGTGCCGATGTCCCGCGGGGGGCGTCCTCGCTCGGGACGGCCCTCGCTCGGCCTTACCCCGACAGCGCGGACGCGACCCGATACGTGACGAAGCTCCCGACCCAGGCGAGCGCGAGCATGTAGCTGAACGCGAGCGCGGGCCAGCGCCAGCTCCCCGTCTCGCGCGCCATCACGACGACGGTCGAGGTGCACTGCAGCGCGAACACGAAGAACACGCACAGCGCGAGCGCCACGGGCAGATTGAATACGGCGCGGCCAGTGCGCGGATCAACGTCGGCGCGCAGCGCGTCGCGCAGACCGTTGAAGTCGTCCTTGCTGCCGACAGCGTAAGTCTGCGCGAGCGTCGCGACGATCACTTCGCGCGCGGCGAGGCTCGCGATGAGTCCGACGCCGATCTTCCAGTCGAAGCCGAGCGGCGCGATGGCCGGTTCGAGCGCGTGGCCGAGCCGCGCGGCGGCGCTCGCCTCGAGATTCGCGCGCGCGCTCTCGGCTGGGCTGCGCGCGGGATCGGCCGGCGCGCGCGGGAACGAGAGCAGGCCGAACAGCACGATCGAGGTCGCGAGGATCATCGTGCCCGCGCGCTTCAAGAACGCGCGTACGCTGTGCCAGACCTGCTTGCCGAGCAACCTCGCCGTCGGCCAGCGGTACGGCGGGAGCTCCATGTAGAACACCGAGGGCGTGCCGCGCAGCAAGGTCGAGCCGAGCAGCGCGGCGGAGGCGAGCGCGGTCACGGCGCCGAGCGCGTACAGGCCGAAGAGCACGAGTCCCTGCACGCCGACGACACCGAAAAGTGTCGTGTGCGGCACGAACGCGGCGATCAGCAGGGTGTACACCGGCAGCCGCGCCGAGCAGGTCATGAACGGCGAGACCAGGATCGTCGCGAGGCGCTCGCGCGGGGACTGGATGGTGCGCGCCGCCATGATGCCCGGCACCGCGCAGGCGTAGCAGGAGAGCAGCGGCACAAAGCTGCGGCCCTGCAGGCCGACCCAGCCCATCACGCGGTCCACGACGAACGCCGCGCGCGCCATGTAGCCGACGTCCTGCAGCAGATGGATGAACGCGAACAGGATCGCGATCTGCGGCAGGAACACGAGCACGGAGCCGACGCCGGCGAGCACGCCATCGGTCCAGAGATCGGTGAGCCAGCCGGTGGGCAGCAGCGCGCGCGAGAGACGGCCCAGCTCGCCGAAGCTCGCGTCGATCCCGTTCATCGCCGGCACCGCCCACGAAAAGATGCTCTGGAAGAGCAGCAACATGACGAGCCCGAAGACCGCGATTCCGAAGATCGGGTGCAGCAGCACGCGGTCGATGCGATCCGATTTGGTGTCGGGCTCGAGCTCCTCCGCGCCGACCTTGCGACACACATCGTCGACCCAGGCGAAGCGCGCGACCGCGTCGTCCGCGGGCGGCAGCGCCGCGGGCTTCGACCAGCGCCACGGCTCCTGGAGAATTCGAAACAGCGGAGCCATGCCGACGCCGCGGTGACCCACGACGCCGAGCACTGGAATGCCGAGTAACTGAGACAGGCGCGCGGGCTCGATCTTGCCGCCGCGAGCGCGGACCTCGTCGATCATGGTCAGCACGAGCGCGGTCGGGCGCCCGCGCTTCAGGAGCTCGCGCACCAGACCGAGGCCGCGGCGCAAGGTCGTCGCGTCGACGACCGCCACGATGCCGTCGAGCTCCGGCTCGCCCGCGAGTCGACCCGCGAGCACCTTCTCGACGATCTGCTCGTCCGGTGTCTCGCCCACGACGCTGTACGTCCCGGGCAGATCGAGCACGCGCACCGCGCGCTCTGCGTTGCGCAAGCTGCCCTCGCGCCGCTCGACGGTCACGCCGGGATAGTTGCCGACGCGCGCGCTCGAGCCGGTGAGCGCGTTGAAGAGCGTGGTCTTGCCGGCGTTGGGCGAGCCGATCAGCGCGACGCGCACCGGGCGATCGACCAGCTCGACGGCCGCGCTCACGGGTCACTTCCCTCCGGCGGCCGGGAAGACGCGCAGACCCTGGATCTGCTTCGCGCGCAGACACAACCGGTAGCCGCGGATCTCGAGCTCGATCGGATCGCCGAACGGCGCGCGCCGCACGATCCAAAGCTCCGTGCCGGGTACGAAGCCGAGGTCCGCGAGCCTGCGCGGGATGTCGGCGCCCGGCGGTGGCTCGGCAATGCGCGCCACGAGCCCGACCGGGAGGGCGAGCAGGGGGATCCCGTCGCTCGCGCCCACTTCGCCCTGGATCGCCTCGCCCCGCATCGGCCGCCCGTTCACGTTCGAGAATAGATTTTGAGAACGGCTTTCAATATCGGCTAAAACGCGCCAGAAATCCAGCCGATCGGGTCAGGCGGATGTTGCCGCGAAGCCGCGCGCGAGCTGCTGGTCGACGTCTGCGACCATGCGCGGCGCCGGGCCGCTCGCGAAGCCGCGGCGGGCAGACTCGAGGTGGCTGCGCCAGCCGGCCTCGTCGCCGAGCGCGCGCGCGAGCTCCGCCCGCTCGAGCGCCACGTAGGCGGCGCCGACGAGTGACTGGTCTCTCGCCGGGCGCTCGCTCGAGAGGTCGAGGTAGTGCTCGACCCGGGCGCGCGCGGGGGCGCCGTCCAGCGCGAGCACGACGCGCGCCAGCGAGATCTGCCAGGTGAAGCGGAAGGTGGGACCGACCTCCGACTGACTGCGGACATCGCTCAGGAGCGGCTCGATTTCGCGAAGCAGCGCGCGCGACTCGGCGACCGCCCCGATCCGCCACAGTGACTCGGCTCTGAGTGCTCTGGATGTCACGCTCCACACGTGCATCTCGATTGTACTCTCGACGGTCGCCAACACCGCCCGCCAATCGCCCGCGACGGCGTGCCCGAACGCGAGCGCGAAGATCGCGCCATTTTGCCAATACGGTGACTCGACGGCCCGCGCACGCGCGAGCGCGATCCGCGCCACCTCGATCGACGCCTCTCCTTCTCCCAGCACGCGATGCAGGGCCGCCAAGCCGATCAGCACGGAGAACTCGCTGGTCAGCTGCCGGCGCTCGCACGCCTCCGCGTAGGCCTCGCGGAAGATCGGCAGCGCTTCGGCGAGGCGGCCCGTGCTCATGAGTGCGTAGGCGCGGAAGCTCGAGAGGCGCAGGCGCGGATTGTCCCGGAGCCCGACTCGCACACCGGCGAGCTCCAAGTCCGGAGTCTCGGCGAGCGCTCGTTCGGTGCGGCGCAGCGCCTCCACCGGCCCGCGCGAGAGCATGTCCGTGTACGACAAGCGCCCGCGAATCGCCGCCAGAAGATCGGGATCGCGCGCCTCTTCCGCGAGCTCGAGCGCCGTATCGGAGTGCCGGCGGCAAAGGTCGAGGTGCCGCATCTGGTGCGCGAGCGCCGCCGTGTGGGCGTGGAGAGCGGCGCGCCAGAAGCTGGAGCCGAGTCTTTCCGCCCGCGCGCGAGCAGCATCGCAGAGCGCGATGAGTGACTCGAGCGGGGTCGCCGGCAGGGAGTAGAACCCGGCACAGAGCGCGCCGCAGGCCGCCTCGAGCGCGAGAGCCTCGGTATCCGGCGTCGGCGGAAGCGCGCTGAGCGAGTCGTACGCCCGCCGCCAGAGGCCCGCCGCGTGACTCGCGCCGTGCGGCTCGGCGGCGAGCGCCGCGCGCATCTGCCAGCGGGCGGCCGCGACGATCTCGCCGGCGGCCTCGAAGTGGTGCGACACGAGCGCGGCCAGCGCCTCGGGCGCCGCCTCTGCATCGCGCGCGAGCAGACGCGCCACCGCCGCGTGCGTGCGCGCGCGAGCTGCCGCGAGCTGCGACCCATAGGCGACCTCTTGCGTCAGCGGGTGCTTGAAGCGCAGCAGGCGTTGCGGTGCCGGAGTGACTTCGAGCAACAGCTCGGCGTCCTCCAGTCGGCTCAAGACGCGCACGAAGCTCGGGCCGTCGAGGCCCGCGAGCTCGCGCAGAAGCGCCTCCGGCACGTCGCGCCCGATCACCGCGGCGCTGCACAGCAGCGCCTTCTCCGAGTCACTGAGTCGGTCGATACGCGTGGCGAGCACCGCCTGGACCGTCGCCGGCAGCGCGGCCCGCGCGGCCTCGCGGCCGAGGCTGCGATCTCCAGCGGGGCCGACGAGCGCGCCGCTTTCGACCAAGGTGAGCACCAGCTCCTCGACGAAGAACGGATTCCCGGCGGCGCGCTCGCGAATCTCGCCCTTGACAGCGGAGAGCGTCGGCTCGCGGCCGAGCTGATCGTCGAGTAACTCGTCGACCGCCTGCTCCGTGAGCGGCGCGAGCGGCAGGGCCTCGGCGCCGCGCAGGAGCGCCGGGCTGGCGCCGGGACGCGTGTTCTCGAGCCACAGCAGTCGGCGCGCGGGCCCCCGCTCGTGCAGGCGCACGAACACGGCCTCGCTGAGCGCGTCGCACCAATGCAGGTCTTCGATCACGACCACGACCATCTCGCGCTCGGCCGCCGCGCGCAGCAGCAAGGTCGCGATGTGCACGAGCTGCGGTTCGAGCGATCCGGGCTCGGCCGGCGCGGCGGGCTGTGCGGGGTCGGGGACGCCGAAGAACGCGAAGAGGCCCGGGAGCGCCGGCTGCAGGCTCGGCTCTGCGAGCAACAGCGCGCCCGCGATCTTGCGCCGCGCCTCGAGTGACTCGTCGCCGTCGCGCAGGCCGATCAGGTCGCCGAGCAGCTCGCGCACCGGCGCGAGCGGAACGTCGGAACGCGCGACACAGTGCGCGCTGACGATGCGCGCGCGCGCCGCGCCGGCGCGCACGCAGAGCTCATGACAGAGGCGGCTCTTCCCCGACCCCGCTTCGCCGACGATCGCGAAGCGACTCGCGCCATCTCGCGAGCGCGTGACCGCGGCTTCTAGCACCGAAAGCTCCCGCTCGCGTCCGACGAAGCGCGAGAAGCCGCGCCGCCGCGCGCGCTCGAGGCGGCTGCGCAACGGACCCGGACCGTCGAGCGCAAAAACACGAAGGGTTCCCCGCACCCCGCGAAGCGTCAGCTCGCCCTGGTCCTCGAGCGCGAAGAAGCCCTCGACGAGGCGGGCCGTCGCCTCGGAGAGATACGGGCGCCCGGCCTCGGCGAGCTGCTCGATGCGCTGCGCCGTTCCGACGACCGGGCCCTGCGCCGTGTAGTCCATGCGCAGGTCGTCGCCGATCTTCCCGACGACGACCTCGCCGGAGTGCAGACCGACGCGCACCGCAAAGTCGACGCCGTGCTCGCGGCGCAGCTCGTGCGCGAGCTGGCGCAGTGGCTCGCGCAGCTCGAGCGCGCAGGCGCAGGCGCGCTCCGCGTGGTCCTCGAGCGCCAGCGGCGCGCCGAAGAGCGCCATCACCCCGTCGCCCGTGTACTGATTGATCGTGCCCTCGAAGCGGTGAACCGCGCCGGCGAGCAGCTGGAAGAAGCGATCGAGGGTCGCGTGCCAGACCTCGATACCGAGTGACTCGGCGAGCTGCATCGACTCCCGCACGTCGGCGAACATCACAGTCACTTGCTTGCGTTCGCCCTCGAGCGCGCTGCGCGAGCGCAGGATGCGCTCCGCG
>JBGQIB010000118.1:0-14320 GCA_041498295.1 bacterium
CGAGCCGGCGCGCGCGCGCGCGCAGGCGCTCGAGCTCGAGCTCACGCTCGAGCTGGGCGCGGGTCTGCCCGGCGTGGTGCAGAGCGACCCCGCGCGCCTGCGCCAGGTCGCGGCTCACTTGCTCGAGAACGCGCTCGCGTTCACCGAGCGCGGTGGCATCTACGTGTCACTCGCGATCGCGAACGAGGAGCGCGGCTCGTGTCTCGACCTGCGCGTGCGCGACACCGGCCCCGGCATCCCCGCCGATCGGCTGGCGTCGCTGTTCCAGGCGGGCGCGCGGCCCGTCTCCGCGGAGACGGGCGAGACTCACGGCCTCGGGCTCGGTCTGGCGATGTGCAAGCGACTCACAGAGCTCTTGGGGGGCCGGATCTCGGTCACGAGCGAGCTCGGCCGAGGGAGTGAGTTCCGCGTGCTCGTGCCGATCGCGAACGCGCTGGGGGCGGCGGGCGCGCCTGCGCAGAGCGCGGCGCAGCGCCTGCGCGCGCGCGTGCTGGTCGTGGACGACGGTCCGGACAACCTGCGTCTCATTGCGCACCTGCTCGGCCGCGCCGGCGCGCAGGTCGAGACCGCGACCAACGGCCAAGACGCACTCGCACGCGTCGAGGCAGCAGAGCGTTCCGAGCGCGCCTTCGACGTCGTCCTGATGGACATGCAGATGCCCGAGATGGATGGCTACGCCGCGACCACCGAGCTGCGCCGCCGCGGCTTCGCGCGTCCGATCCTGGCGCTCACCGCGAACGCGGTGCCCGGCACGCGCGAGACCTGCCTGGCCGCGGGCTGCGACGATTTTGCCACCAAGCCCGTCGACCGAGAAGAGCTGATCGAGCGGATTCGGCGCCTGTGCCCGGATATACTGTCGCGAGGGGAGTGAGTCGATGACGGCACCCGCGGCGCCCACGTCCGAAGCGAGACCCGCGAGCGAGATCCCGCGCCTGGGCTTCATCCAAGGCCTGCGCCTCGTGGCGGCGAGTGGCGGCGGCCGCGTCGACATGCTGAGCGGCCTGCGCGAGCAGTACGAGCGGCTCGGCCCGGTCGTGATCCAAGTCAGCCGGCCGTTCAAGATGGTGAACCTGTTCGGCCCCGAAGCGAATCGACTCGTGCTCATGGACCGCGAGCAGATCTTCAGCGCGATGCGTCCGTGGACTCAGATCATGGGCCGCATCTTCACAAACGGACTGCTGTTGCGCGACGGCGCCGACCACAAGCAGCACCGCAAGATCATGCACGAGGCGTTCACGCGGCCCGCGCTGCGCGACTACGCCGAACGCATGAGCCCGACGATCGCGCGCGGCATCGGATCGTTCGCCGCTAGTGACTCGCCGATCCTCGCGTTCCGCGCCTACAAGCAGCTGACGCTCGAGCTGGCGGCGTCGATCTTCGTCGGCACGGACCTCGGCGCGACCACGCGCCCGATGAACACCGCCTTCGAGGACATGGTCGCGGCCTCGATGTCGCGCATCCGCTTGCCGCTGATCGGCCGGGAGTTCCAGCGCGGCCTGCGCGGGCGGAAGTACATGCTCGAGCTGCTCGGCGGCATGCTCGAGAAGAAGCACGGCGACGCGGGCCCCGACATGTTCAGCCGCCTGTGCCGAGCGCGCACGCCGGAAGGCGAGGCGCTGCGCGACTCGGAAGTTCTCGATCACATGATCTTTCTGATGATGGCCGCGCACGACACGACCACGAGCACGCTCACCTCGCTGACGTACGAGCTCGCGAAGCACCCTTCGTTCCAGGAACGGGTGCGCGCGGAGAGCCGCGCGCTCGGAGTGAGTGATCCGAGTCTCGACCAGCTCGCCGGGCTCGAGTCGCTTGGCATGGCGATGAACGAGACCCTGCGCCGCTACCCGCCTCTGCCCGTCATTCCGCGTGTCGCCACCGCGGACTTCGAGTTTGGCGGCTTCCGTCTCCCCGCGGGCTGCATGGTGGTCGTGTCGCCGATCCACACGCACCACATGAGCGAGTGGTGGAGCGATCCGTTCCGTTGGGACCCCGACCGCTTCGCGCCGAGCCGCGCCGAGCACGAGCGACACACTCACTCGTTCGCGCCGTTCGGCGGTGGCCCGCACATGTGTCTCGGGCTGCGCTTCGCGGAGGCGCAGGTGAAGCTGGTCATGCACCACCTGGTGTTGCGCTACCGCTGGTCCGTGCCCGATGGCTACACGATGCCGGTCCAGCAGGCGCCGATCTCGAAGCCGCGCGACGGATTGCCGGTTCGGTTCACGCTTCTGGCTTGACAGGGGCCGGCGACCGGCCGGAGCATGCGCCGATGGAACACAAATTCCTCGGTCGCTCCGGCTTGCGCGTCTCCCTCGTCGGTCTCGGCTGCAACAACTTCGGCCAGCGCTGCGATCTCGGGCAGACACGCGCCGTGGTCGCGAAGGCGCTCGACCTCGGCGTCACGCTGTTCGACACCGCGGACGTGTACGGCGGCGGCGGTGTGTCCGAGGAGTATCTCGGCAAGGCGCTCGAGAGCCGCCGCGCCGACGTGATCGTCGCGACCAAGTTCGGCATGCCGATGGGCGAGGGCCTGAAGCGCGGCGGCTCGCGCCGCTGGCTGATGCAGGCGGCGGAGAACAGCCTGCGCCGGCTCGGCACCGATTTCATCGACCTCTACCAGATTCACCTTCCCGACGCGCAGACACCGATCGAGGAGACCTTGCGCGCGCTCGACGATCTCGTGCGCCAGGGCAAGGTCCGGTACATCGGCTGCTCGAACTTCGCCGGCTGGCAGGTGGTCGAGGCGGCGTGGACCTCGCGCAGCGCGGGCCTCGCGCCGTTCGTCTCGGCGCAGAACTTCTACAACCTGCTCGAGCGCAACGTGGAGCGCGAGCTCGTGCCCGCCTGCAACGCCTACGGGCTCGGCGTCCTGCCGTATTTCCCGCTCGCGAGCGGTCTGCTGACGGGCAAGTACCGGCGCGGCGAGCCGGCGCCGGAGGGCACGCGCTTGGCTGCCGGGCGCTTCGGCAAGGCCGCGCTCACGGAGAAGAACTTCGACCGGGTCGAGAAGCTCGCGGCCTTCGCGGCCGACGCGGGTCACTCACTGCTCGAGCTCGCGATCGGCTGGCTTGCGAGTCAGCCGCACGTGTCGAGCGTGATCGCTGGCGCGACGAAGCCGGAGCAGGTCGAGCAGAACGTGCGCGCTGCCGAGTGGAAGCTCACGGCCGCGGAGCTCGCGAAGCTGAACGAGGTCGCGGCGGCATGACGGACTCACGCGCGATCGACACGGGCACGGAGCACCTGCAGGCGCGAATCGAGGGCGGCGTCGCCTATCTCACGATGAATCGGCCGGAGCGGCGCAACGCGCTCTCGGACGAAATGCTGCGCGGCTTGGCCGCGGCGCTGCGCGAGGCCGAGACCGCGAGCGACGTGCGCTGCGTGGTGCTGACCGGAGCGGGCGGCGCGTTCTGCGCGGGCGGCGACGTGAAGGGCATGGCGGCGGGAACGAATCGCAGCGGGCCGGGAGTCGGGCTCGACGAGCGCATCCACCGCCAGCGGCTGTCGCAGCGCGAGACCGCCGGCCGGATCTACCGCATGCCCAAGCCCGTGATCGCCTCGCTTCCCGGCGCCGCCGCCGGCGCGGGTCTGTCGCTCGCGCTCGCCTGCGATCTGCGCATCGCGGCCGAGAGCGCCGTGCTCACGACCGCGTTCGCGAAGGTCGGCTTCAGCGGCGACTACGGCGGGACGTACTTCCTGAGTCACTTGGTCGGCACCGCCAAGGCGCGCGAGCTCTACTACTTGTCCGATCGCCTCGACGCGAAGGAAGCCGAGCGCCTCGGCCTGGTGAACAAGGTCGTCCCCGACGCCGCCCTCGAGTCCGAGACGCGCGCGCTCGCGCAGCGCCTCGCCGGCGGCGCGACCGTCGCCTTCCGGTACATGAAGGAGAACTTGAACCGCGCCCAGGAAGGCGCGAGCGCCGAGGAGTGTCTCGACCTCGAAGCCACACACCACGTGCACACGGGACTCACCGAGGACCACCGCGACGCCGCGAAGGCCTTCGTCGAGAAGCGCGCACCCGTGTTCAAGGGGCGATGAGTCGGCCGCTCGCCGCGTTTGCCTTCGGACTGACTCTGCTGCTGTGCGGTCGCGCCGCTCGCGCAGGGGAGCCGGACGTGTTCAAGAACACGACCGCGGGCTTCGAGGTCACTCGGCCCGCGAGCTGGCACTACTTCACAGCCGAGCAGAATCTGGAGAACTTGAAGGCGACCCAGCTGAACGACGAGGAGTTTCGCGCCCGGATGTTGAAGTACGCGACCGACCCATTGGTCGTGCTCGCGAAGTTCCCGGAGCCCTTCGACGACCTGAACCCCAGCTTCAAGGTGACTATCAAGCCGATCGGGCAGCTGCAGGGGATGGACCCGATCGCGGCGCTCGCCGCCCAGCTCTCGCAGTTTGCAAAGAGCTTCAAAGAGTTTGTCGTGGTTCAGCCGCCCACTCAGGCGAAGGTGTCGGGCATCGAGAGTGGCTACGCGCGCTTCAATTGCTCGCAGCAGATTCCTGACGGCCGGTCGTTTCCGGTGACTTCGGAGCTGTGGATCGTGCCTCGCAGCGACTACTTCTTCCTGATCGGAGCGGGAACCCGGCAGGACGAGAAGACCGGCTCGCGCAAGGAGATCGACGCGATCCTGAAGACCGTCAAGATCGCGCACTGAGCGCGGAGGAGTCACTCCGAAATGGCTACTCGGATCCGGCTCTCTTGCCTCGCCCTGTGTGTCTGCCTGCTCACGCCCGGCGTGGGGACCGCGGCCGAGCCGACGAGCGATCTCCGCGCGGACGCGCAGCGCTGCGCGGCGGCGATGATGGGCACCGAGTCCGCGGCCGCGATCGCGTGCATGCATCCGAGCCTGGTCAAAGCGCTCGGCGGCGCGGACGCCGCGACCGAGAGCATCGATCGCCAGCGCAAAGCGATGGCCGAGCGCGGCGCCTCGATCGAGAGTGTCTCGATCGGCATGCCCGGGCCGCGCATCGTGGTGGGCCGCCGGGAGTTCGTGCTCATCCCGCAGACGCTCAAGATCAAAACCAAGGAGGGCATGCTGCGGCAAGCCGGGTATCTGCTGGCCGTCCGGGATCGAGGCGCGAAGACGTGGACCTTCCTCGACGCGACCGCGGCCACGCCGAAGACGCTCTCGACTCTCTTTCCGGAAACCGCTGCCGCCGAGTTCGAGGCCAAGCTCAAGATCCCCGCGCGCGAGGACCCGGTCCTGGAGAACTAGCCCACGATCGACGAGACGACCTGGTCCGAGACTCGCGCGACTCGCTCGATGTGGAAGCTGTCTTCCATGAGTCCGGTCGACGCGAACGCGAAGCTGAGCTCGCGCTCCGGATCGATCCAGAACGCCGTCGAGCCCGCGCCGATGCCGCCGAAGGTGCGCGGCGAGTTCAGCGCGCCGAACGGACCCGGGGTCGGCTTCTCTCCGCGCAGGAAGAAGCCGATGCCGAGATACGCCGGGAACACGTCCCAACCACGGAATCCGGTCGTGTAGTTCCACAGCTCGAAGCGATCACTCGACACCGGCGCCCGTTCGCCCCTTCCAAATCGCGCCCTCGTTGCGCCAGTGCCGGCGCGCGGAGTCGAAGGTCATGGCGGCGTAGAGCGCGCCAGCGGCGGGGAGTGCGAGGGCGAGCCAGGGGGAGCGGCCGTAGAGAGTGAGTGTCGGGACGAACGAAGCGGACTGCAGCGCCCAGGCCGCGGCGCCGAACGCAGCGGGACCCGAGTCACCGCCCAGGAACCATACGAGCACCGACAGGGGCGGCAAGACATACAAGAGGGCCAAGCCCGCGAGCGTGCCGGTCAGGAGGGCAGGGGAGTGACTCAGCTGCGTGTACGCGCTGCGCGCCACCATGTTCCACACGCCCTGGGGCCCCGCGTACGGTCGAATCGACTCTTCCCGATCCGCGAGCCCGAGCCAGATCTTGCCGCCGCGCTTGATCGCCCGGCCGAGCGCGCAGTCGTCGATCACTTCGCCGCGCAGCGACTCGATCCCGCCCGCACGCGCGAGCGCGCCGGCTCGCACCAACATGCAGCCACCCGCCGCGGCGGCCACGCGCGAGCTCGGGTCGTTCACGCGCGGGAATGGGTAGAGCTGCTGGAAGAAGTAGACGAACGCCGGCACGAGCAGCGCGTTCCAGCCGCGCCCGCGGTCGAGCTTCACCATCAGTGAGACCAGGTCGAGCTTCTCCGCTTCGCCCTTTGCGACCAGTCGCGCGAGTGAGTCCGGCGCGTGCTCCACGTCCGCGTCGCTGAGCCACCACCACTCGGGTGCGCCGCCCGCGCGCTCCGCGGCGCGCAGGCCGGACTCCACCGCCCACATCTTCCCGACCCAGCCGCCCGGCCGCTCGGCCGTGCGCACGACTTCGAGCCGAGCGCCGTTGGGGTGACCCTCTGCGGTGTCGTGTGCCGCGTCGCTCGTGCCGTCCGCGCTCTCGTCGTCGACCAACACGATGCGCAGGCGGCCGGCGTACTCCTGTTCGAGCAGGGCGCGGACGGTGCGAGGGATGAGGTCGGCCTCGTCGCGCGCGGGCACGACCGCGACGACGTCGGGCCAGGCCGCCGGTGCGGGCGCGCGGCCGTCGAGGCGCTGGTCGCCGAGCCAGAAGCGACCGTGCGCGAATACCAGGTAGAGCCATGCCGCGAGCGAGAGCGAGGCCGTGAGCTCGAACATGCCGTGGACTATAATGCGGGCGACTCGTTTCTCTTCTTCTCTCCACCGGAGGACCCATGCGCACCGAGCTCTGCGAACGCCTCGGCATCGAGTTTCCGATCTTCGCGTTCAGCCACTGCCGCGACGTGGTGGCCGCGGTCTCACAGGCCGGCGGCTTCGGCGTGTTGGGCGCGGTCGGCTTCACGCCCGAGCAGCTCGAGGTCGAGTGCAAGTGGATCGACGAGCACGTCGGCGCGAAACCGTATGGTGTCGACCTGGTAATCCCGCAGAAATACGAAGGCATGGGCGAGTTCGATCCGGCGAAGCTCGAGGACCTGCTGCGCGCGCAGATCCCGCTGCGGCACCGCGAATTCGCGGCGAAGCTGTTGGCCGACCACGGCGTGCCCGAGCTGCCGCCCGAGAACCGCGCGCGCGAGCTGCTCGGCTGGACCGAGGCCACGGCCGCGCCGCAGATCGAGGTCGCGCTGAAGCACGACAAGGTGCGCCTGATCGCGAACGCGCTCGGCACGCCGCCGAAGGAAGTGATTGCGCAGGTGCAGCGCAGCGGGCGATTGGTCGCGGCGCTGTGTGGCCGCGTCCACCAGGCCGTGCGGCATCGCGACTCGGGCGTCGACATCGTGATCGCGCAGGGCACCGAGGGCGGCGGTCACACGGGCGAGATCGGCAGCCTCGTGCTCTGGCCGCAGGTCATCGAAGCCGTCTCGCCGCTGCCCGTGTTGGCCGCGGGTGGCATCGGCACGGGCTCGCAGATCGCCGCGGCTCTCGCGCTCGGCGCGCAGGGCGTCTGGACCGGGTCGCTGTGGCTGACGGTCGAGGAAGCCGCGGCCGAGCCCGCGCAGATCGAGTCACTCCTGCACGCGTCCAGCGAAGACACGGTGCGCTCGCGCTCCTGGACCGGGAAGCCGTGCCGGATGCTGAAGAACGAGTGGACCGAGGCGTGGGAGCAGCCGGATTCGCCGACGCCCCTCGGCATGCCGCTTCAGGGGATGGTCACGATGGACGCGATCGCGCGCACCTCGCGCTACGCCGCGTCGGCGCACGCGCAACAGGTTGCGTTCAACCCGGTCGGCCAGACCGTCGGGCTGATGCGCGAGGTGCGTTCCTGCCGCGAAGTGATCTACGACTTGGTCGAGGGATACATCACGGCCAGCGAGAGACTGGCGGCGCTTCAGCCGCGCGAGTGAGTCTCTGTTACTTCTTCTTGAGCTCGATGTCGGTCGCGGTCATCCGGTAGTGGATGGTGACTTTGTCGCCGGGCTTCACGGCGGGGCCTTTCGTCGACGCGTCCTTCGCGATCGTCCAGTTGTCCTTGCCCTTGGTGACGACGATCGAGTCGTCCGTGACTGAGACGACGGGGCCGGTCACCTGATACGTCTTCATGTCGGCCGCACCGGCCGAGGTCGCGAACAAGAGGGCCCCGGCGGACAGTAGGATCGCTCGCTTCAGCATCGTGTTCCCCTCGCGCGCGAGTGCGCGCGCCGAGAAGCGTACACCGGAAGGGCGTACACTCGGGGCATGAAGGCGATCGTCGTCTCGAGAACGGGCGGACCGGAGGTGCTCGAGCTGCGTGACCATGATCCGGGCGCTCCCGGCCCGGGCCAGGTGCGCGTGCGCGTGCGCGCGGCCGGCGTGAACTTCATCGACGTCTACTTCCGGACGGGCCTCTACCCGCGGCCGCTGCCGTTCGTCGCGGGGCTCGAGGGCGCCGGGGTGGTCGAGTCACTCGGCTCGGGAGTCACGACGCTCACGGTCGGCGATCGGGTCGCGTGGGCGTCGGCGCAAAGCTCGTACGCCGAAGCGGTGGTGGCGCCGGCGGATCGACTCGTGCGCGTTCCGGACGGCATTGGCGACGAGGTCGCGGCGGCGGCGATGCTGCAGGGCATGACGGCGCACTATCTGTGTCGCTCCACGTTCCCGGCGAAGAAGGGTGACTTCGCGTTGGTTCACGCGGCCGCGGGCGGAGTCGGCCTGCTGTTGGTCCAGATGCTGCACGGACTCGGCGCGACGGTCATCGCGACTTGCTCTACCTCTGACAAGGAGAAGCTCGCACGCGAGGCCGGCGCCGATCATGTGATTCGCTACACCGAGACCGACTTCGTG
Organism: bacterium; assembly: GCA_041498295.1. GTDB lineage: Bacteria > Myxococcota_A > UBA9160 > SZUA-336 > SZUA-336 > VGRW01. The sequence goes on from JBGQIB010000118.1 coordinate 8,760, forward strand.
CCGGAGGCGCGCCGACTCACGGGCGGGCGCGGTGTCGACGTGGTGTACGACGCCGTCGGGCGCACCACCTTCGAGGGCAGCCTGCGCTCGCTGCGCCCGCGCGGGATGCTCGTGCTCTACGGTCAGTCGAGCGGGCCGGTGCCGCCGTTCGAGCTGCGCAACCTGAACGATCTCGGCTCGCTTTATCTCACGCGCCCGTCGCTTGCCCACTACACGCAGAATCGCGCGGAGCTCGAGCTGCGCGCCGGCGAAGTGCTCGGCGCGATCGCAGCAGGCCGGCTCGACGTGCGCATCGGCGCGCGCTTCCCGCTCGCCGACGCCGCGGCTGCGCACCGCGCGCTCGAGGGGCGCGCGACCACCGGCAAGGTCGTGCTCTCGCCGTGAGCATCGCGCGCGCCGCGTTCGTCGCCGCGCTGGTGCTCCTCGCTTCAGCCGCCCGCGCCGAGACCTACGCGGTCGACGCCATCGTTCCGCCCATCGAGTTACCGGACCAGCACGGAGAGCTGCGCGCGCTCGATGGGTCGCTGCGCGCGGTCGTGTTCTGTCGCGACATGGGCGCGGGCGAAGTCGTGAAGGACGCCGTCGCGAAGGCGGGGACCACGCTCTTCGAGCGAAACCGAGCGGTGTACGTCGTCGACCTCGCAGGAATGTCCGCATTCGTGCGCCGCTGGTTCGCCATGCCCGGCCTGCGCCGGCGCCCGTATCGGGTGTTCCTGGACGAGGACGGCGCGAAGACCGCCGATTTCCCGACGGTCGACGGCCGCCCAACCGTACTCGTGCTCGAGAGCCTGCGCGTCGCGAGCGTGCAGCATCCGAAGAACGCCGACGAGTTGGTCGCCATTCTAGAGTCGAACGCGCGATAGAATCGTCCAACCAAGGGAGGGATCCGATGCCCGAGCTCGACCTCGTCATTTCAGGGGGAACGGTCGTCGACGGCACGCGCTTCCCGGCGTTCCGCGCGGACGTCGGCATTCGCGCGGGTCGCATCGCGGAGATCGGGCGCATCGCGAAGTCGCGCGCGAAGCGCGTGCTCGACGCGGACGGGCTGATCGTCGCGCCGGGCTTCGTCGATCTGCACACCCACTACGATGCGCAGATCCAGTGGGACCCCTGGTGCACGATCTCCGGCTGGCACGGAGTCACTTCTGTGGCGCTCGGCAACTGCGGCTTCGGCTTCGCGCCGGTTCACGCCGCGGAGCGCGAGCGCGCGATGCTCACCATGTCGCGCCTCGAAGCGATCCCGATGGCCTCGATGCGCGAGGGCATGCTCTGGGACTGGGAGACGTTCCCCGAGTGGATGAGCACGCTCGAGCGCATCCCGAAGGGCGTGAACTGTCTCTCGTACGTGCCGCTCGCGCCGCTCATGACGTACGTGATGGGGCTCGAGAACGCGAAGCGGCGCGCGGCGACCGGCGATGAGATGGCCAAGATGCTCGCGCTGCTCGAGGAGTCACTCGACGCGGGCGCGCTCGGCTGGTCCGCGCAGCGCACCGGCGCGCACTCGATCCAGGCGGACTACGACGGCACGCCCATGGTCACCGACACGATGAGCGAGGCGGATTTGCTCGCGTTCGCGGGCCGGCTCGGCCGCCGCGGCGACGGATTCATCCAGCTCACCAATGCCACGGGCGACCTGCAGAAAGACTTGAAGCTGTGCGAGGACGTGGCCGTCGCAGCAGGGCGTCCGGTGCTCTTCAACGTCGTGCTCGCGGTCAACGACATGGCCTGGGTGCACAAGATGTTCGTCGACTGGCTGGCGAGCTGCCATCAGCGCGGCATCCCGATGTTCGGCCAGGCGAACTCGATCCGCGCGCCGTTCCGCTTCACCTTCGAGGACTGGAACCTGTTCGACTCGAGCCCCGCGTGGAACCGCGCGCTCACCGGGAGTCACGACGAGAAGAAGCGCAAGCTCGCCGATCCGGAGCTCGTGCGCGCGATGGCAGCCGAGTCGGATGCGGGCATGCTGCAGACGCCGATCCTCGGTGGACCCGTCGCGGGCCACGTGTTCGAGGGCGCGAAGAACGCGCCCGACCTCGATCGCTTCATCGGGCAGACGGTCGGCGAGATCGCGACACAGCTCGGTGTGCACCCGGTCGAGGCGGCGGTGCAGCTCTCGCTGGCCAGCGACTTGACCGCCGGCTTCCTCACCAAGAGCGCGACCAGCGACAACGCCGAGTACGTGGGTGAGCTGCTCGCCTCGCCCTACGTGATTCCCGGCGTCTCCGACGGCGGCGCGCACACGAAGTTCCTGACCTCGGGCTCGTACACGACCGACACGCTCGCGTGGCTGGTGCGCGACGAGAAGCGACTCACTCTGGAGGAGGCGCACTACAAGCTCTCGTATCTGCCGGCGCGCGCGGCCGGCTTCCGCGAGCGCGGCGCGCTAGTTCTCGGCTGGCCTGCGGACGTGGTCGTCTATGACCTGGCGAACCTGAAGCGCCTGCCCGATTGGTGGGACTCGGAAATCGTGCACGACGTCCCCGGCGGCGAGTGGCGGCGCGTCCAGCGCGCCTCGGGCTATCACTGGACGTTGGTGAACGGCGAGATCACCTTCGAGCAGGGCAAGTGCACCGGCGCCACGCCGGGGAAGCTCTTGCGACACGGAACAGCGTAGGCGCTCGCCGCGCGTGAGTCGGCCCGCGAGCACGGTGCGAGTCACCGAGAGAGTCCTGGCCGCGCTTCGCGAGCGCCAGTGGCTGCTGCAAGCCGACCCCGACCTCCCGAGCGTCGTGTCGCTCGTCGCGGGCGAGCCGACCGGGGGGTCGTGGTGGTCGCACCCGGCGTCGAATCGCATCTACTGGGTTCTCGAAGAGCTCGAGGGCTCCACCGAGCTGCTTGCGGTCAAGCTCGTCAAGAGCAAGATTACGCTCGTCCATCGAGCCTTGTGGCCGGAGCTCATCGCCATCGCCGCCGCATCCCAGCCCTGGCAAACGGTCCGACTCTCGCGAGCGGCTCGGTCACTCCTCGCGCGGGTGCGGCGCAACGGGACACTGCGCCTGGATCAGCTCGAGCGCTGGACGGCGGCGACGAAGCCTGGCGAAGCGGCGAGAGAGCTCGAGCGTCGGCTCCTCGTCTACTCGCGGGAGATCCACACGGAGGCTGGCAAACACACGAAGCAGCTCGAGACCTGGAGTCACTTGATGTCTCGTCTCCAGCTCCCTCTAGCTCTGCCTGATCCCGACGACGCGAAGGAAGCTCTCGAGCGACTCATCGCGCGCAACCTTCTGCCTTGGGCGCGCGACCCAAGTCGGAAGAAGGCGCGCCGTCCGGTCAGATCAGCTTTGGCAGCACGCGCTCGGTGAACAGCATGAACGACGCGTGGCTGAGCGGCGCGCACATCAGGTAGTCGAGACCGATCTCCTCGCGCAGCCGCGCGATCTCGTCGACGATCCGCTCGGGCGAGCCGTGCAGCACGACGTCGCGCACGTAGCTCTCGACCCGGCTCTCCGGCGACGCACCGCCGGCGGGACCCGTCGCGTAGGAGCCGACGGTCCACTGTGCGCCGGCGCGCGCCACCTCCTCGGCCTCGCGATCGGTGGGTGCGATCGCGAGAAGCCGCGCCATCGGCAGCTCGCGACCCGCGTACTCGTATCCGTGTGACTCGAGTGTCTCGCGGTAGAGCGCATGGCTGCGCCCGATCTCTGCGTGCGGCGCGTGCGGGTTGAACAGGATCGAGAAGCCCCTCGTTGCGGCGCGCACGATCGCGTCGGGCGACGATGCCGCGAGCCACACCGGCGGGTGCGGCAACTGCCGCGGCTTGGGCAGCACTTCGACGTCGCTGAAGGTCCAGTGTTTGCCGCGGTGCTCGAGCTTCGCCTCGCGCCACGCCGCGAGCACGATCTCGACACACTCGAGCATCCGCTCCGCGCTCTCCTCGACCGGCACGTCGAAGGCGCGGAACTCGCGCGCGTCGAAGCCGCGCCCCGCGCCCCACGCGAGCCGCCCGTCCGACAGCATGTCGAGCAGCGCCAGCTCCTCTGCCAGCCGCAACGGGTGGTACAGACCCGCGAGCGTCACGGCGGCGCCGATGCGCAGCCGCCGCGTGCGCGCCGCCACGTGCGCGCCCATCACCGTGATCGACGGACAGACGCTGTACGTGCTGAAGTGGTGCTCCGCGAGCCACACCGCGTCGTAGCCGCCCTGGTCCATGATCGCGATGCGCTCGAACGCGCGCGCGTACACGGTCTCGAGCGGCACGCGCCGCGTCCACGAGAAGAACTGCAAGACGCCGAACTTCATTGCCACCTCATGCGGCCGACCCAGCGGGGAACCGCGTCCAAGTATTGCCGATACGAGTCAGCGAAGCGCGCCGTGAGGTCGCGCTCCTCGCGCCGGATCGCGCGAGTCATGGCGGCGAAGAGTACGCCTGCACCGGCCGCGACGAGCGGGCTGCCGAACCAGAGCGCCCAGCCGAGCCACAGCCCGAGCTCGCCGACGTACATCGGGTTGCGGGTGTAGGTGTAGGGCCCGTTCGCGAGGAAGAGCTTCGGCTGCCAGTTCACGTCGAGTGTCTCCGGGAGCTCGCCGACCCGCGCGAGACCCGTGCCGGCCACCCAGGCGAGCAGCGCAGCGCCCAGGGCGAGCGGGATGAGCCCGAGCCCGTTCGCGAGCGACGGCCCTCCACCGCTCCAGCCGAAGCGCGGGCCGACGAGCGACAGCGCCCACGGGATCGCTCCGTGCACGAGCGGAACGCCGACGATCCAGGCGAGCGCGGAGAGCGCGAGCGCGGGAGCCCGCCTCATGCGCGCCGCGCCTTCCAGGCGAGATACTCGTCGATCGCCCGCCGCACCGCCGCGGTCAGCTCCGCGATGCGCGGTTCCTTCCCGCGCAGCTTCTCGATCGCGGCGGTCGACAGGTACCGGTCCCGATACTCGACCGGATCGATCCAGCGCGCGCCGACGTGCTCGTGACTCAGCACCACCTCGCCGTCGAGGCACGCACACGCGTACGCCACCAGAAAGCCGTCCGCGCCGTAGAACGACATCGGGATCAGGCCGACCAGCTCCAGCGGCCCCGAAGGCGCCAGCCCGGTCTCTTCGAACAGCTCGCGGCGCGCGCACTCACCGGGCTCCTCGCCCGGGTCGAGCCCACCCCCCGGCGTGTACCAGGCGCCCGTGGCTTCGCCCTTCGCGCGCTTCAGCACCAGGATCTTCCCGTCCCGCTCCGCGTACACGGACGTGCCGAGGCCGTAGAGCTGCGGCCGGCGGGGCGGGGTCGGATCGTTCGGCTCGCTCACGGCTGCATTGTCTCAGGCCCGCTGGTGGATTCGTTCGACGGCTCGAAGCAGATCCGTCGCGTCGATCTCCGGACCGGGATCCGCGCCAAGCCGCGCCGCCGCAGCGGAGCGCACGTAGCCGGTCCAAGCCCAGAGGGCGCGCGCGGCTCGACGCAGCTCGCGGCGCCGGGGCTCGCGGGGCCAGGCGCGCTCGAGTCGCTTGCGTTCGTCGGCGCTGAGCAGTGACTCGACGCGACGGAAGCCGAAGGGCTCGACTCCGCGAAGGTGCGCGAGCAGCGCGTACAGCGACTGCGCGCGGTGCACGAGCTCGCCTTGCGCGGATCAG
>JBGQIB010000119.1:0-14288 GCA_041498295.1 bacterium
GGGCGTTGGTCACCCTCGCCGAGACGTGGTTCTCCTACGACGGGGCTGCGAACGGGCAAGTCGTCGCGGGAAACATGACGTTGAAAACGGAGTCGCTCGTCGATCCTGCGAACTCTCTCAACACCACCGTGAGCACCGTGCTGACTTACGACGCGGGCACGAGTTACGGCCTCCCGCGCACGGTCTCTGACCCGTTCGAGATCAACGCGACCGCGTACACCACGACCTACAGCTACGATGCCTCGAACACGTTCTCGACCTCGATACAGCGCGGCTCGCTGGCGAGGACTCTCAGTTATAGCGTTGCGCCGCCCGCGCCGCGCGGGCTTGGCCTGATATACACCGACACCAACTCGAACGCCGAGACGCTCACATTCGGCTATGACACGTTCGGCCGGACAACATCTCGCAGTGGGTCGGGTGCGGTGGGCGCGGTGCGCACCACGAGCTATCACGACTATTTTGGCTGGAACGCGAGTCAATCGCGGCGCACCGAGACGCTCTCGGACGGGTCGACACCAGTGGCAACGGACGTGTTCCTCGACGGCGTCGGTCGAGCGGCTCGAACCCTGCGCGCGGCGAAACGGCCGGACTCCGGGGCGGCGGCGGCCATCGAGCAGACTCAGTCCTACGATCTTCGCGGCAACGTCAGCGCAGTCAGTCGCGCGCGCTTCTGCGCGCCGGGCGGAGCCTCGTGTGACACCAGCCTAGGTGCAACCAGCTTCTACCACGATCCCCGCGATCGCCTCGTGTTCGTGAAGCAGGCCGACGGAGGCGTCGGGGTTCACCGCTACGAGACACGAATTGACCCGGGCCGGACGGATCCAGAGCGGTTCGAAGTGTCGATCGATGCTGCGGGCCGCAGGCGAGACTATCGTCTTGACGGCGCAGATGACGTCGCTCAGATGATTGAATATGAAAGCGCGAGCAACTACACCGCCGGAATTTACCGTACGAACTACCTGTACGACGCCTTGGGTCGGCTGCAGCTGCTCTGCGATCCGCTTGCAAGTTCCTGCGCAGTCGCCGGGCGTGACCCAAAGCACACGACGCTTCTCACATATGACACCTTGAGTCGACTCACTCGGCGCGACGATCCGGATCGCGGTACGTGGACCTATCGCTTCCGCGGCGACGCAGCGCTGCTGCGACAAACCGACGGGAACGGAGTCGCAACAGCCTTCGGCTACGATTCCGTCTACGGCCGTCGAAAGACCGTGGACTGGGCTGCAAACGGCTCGCAGGACGTGACGTACACCTACGGAGACGAGCTAGGAGCCTCCGCGCCGTCCAATTCGCAAGGTCGTCTGGCTCGCACCGTCGGTCCGGCTTCGACTGTCGATCTCTCGTATGACACCGCGGGACGAGTGAACCTGCGCAAGAGAACCTTGGCAGGAACGGGCGAACAGTACACCGAGAGCTTCGGCTACGATTGGGAGGACCGGATCACTTCTCGGACTTATCCCGACAACGAGACGATCACTCACTCCTACGACGTGATGGGCCTGAATCGGATCAGCTCGGCCGCACGCACGTATCTCGACCGTCTCGACTTCGATGCGGATCTCGAGCCCACGACCTATGTGTTCGGCAATGGCGAGACGCGAACGCGCGGCTACCAGCCCAGCACCGGGTATCTGTCGTCCATCGTCGACGGAAAGAGTGGCCAGCCCGCCGTTCTCAATCGCTCGTACACCTACGACCCGACCGGATTCGTCTCCAGCGTTACCGACACCACGACGCCTTCGGAAAGCCTTTCTGGCATTGGCTACGACGGGCTTGGGCGCTTGATCGGAGCGACGAGGGCCGGTCAGTCGCTCGTGTACGGCTACGACGTCGTGAACAACCTGGTGAGCAAGGAAGGCACGCCGATCCCATTTCAGAACACGTCAAAGCCCCATGCGCCAACCAACTCGGCCCAGTATCAGACAGACGCCGCTGGCAACCTGACCATGAAGAACGGGCGTGTGTTCGGCTTCGACCCGCGCAACCGATTGTCCAGCGTGTCGGGAACGAATCCAATCACTTATCAGTACGACGACGCGACCGAGCGGGTAGTCAAGACCGTGGGCGCGGATCGCTCCGTGTTCCTGGATCAGGACGTAGAGATCATGAACCGGGTCCGGCTGATCAAGACGATCCGCGCGAACGGCGAGATCATCGCCCGCATCGAGACGGTCCTCGCCGGTGGCCAGGGCGCGCGAGTCACTCCCTTCGCGCCGGGGACGAGCGGTCGTTGGCCGACCGACGAACAGATGGCGCTCCTCCTCTTGTTGGGCTTCGCGGGGTTGGCGGGAGCCTTGCAGCAGGGCAGTCGAGCTGGTCTGCCCGCGCGCGCCGCGGCATCGAGTCTTGCAATGCTGCTCGCGCTCCTTCCGGTGGTCGCGCGCTCCGCAAATGCGACGATCAAGGGCGATGTCAACAATGACGGTCGCGTGGATTCGGGAGACGTTCTGCTGCTGACCCGACACGTCAACAATGGGGTTGTGCTGCCCGTGGATCCGAGCGTTGGAGACGTCGCGCCCTTCTCGATCAGTGGCACACTCGGCGACGGTACGCGCAACGCAGGTGACATCATCGTTCTGCAGCGATCGATCTCGGAGCCGGATCTCGACGGTGACGGCTTACCGCCCTCCGTCGAGGCGCAGATCGGGACTTCGCCGCTGCTGGCCGACACCGACGGCAACGGAACATCCGACCGAAACGAAGACTCCGACCACGACGGCGTCGCGAACTTCCAGGAGCTCCTGAACGGCACCAACCCCGCGTCCGCCGACACCGACGGAGACGGAATCGTCGACAGTCGTGACGCAAATCCAACTGTATTCGATGGCGATCGGACCGTGTGGGTGCACACGGATCACCTGGGCAGTGTTGCCGTCATGACCAACTCTGCGGGTACGGCGATCCGCACGATTTCGTATGACGTCTGGGGATCGGTGCGTTCGAATGCTCCGCAAGGCGGCGTCGCATCGCTGGACTCCGCCGAGAAGTTCACCGGGCAACGCTTCGATGAGGAGACTCAACTCGCCTACTACGGCGCGCGCTACTACGACCCAGGGCTGGGTCGCTTCATGACTGCCGACGCCCACATCGAAAGGAACTACCGCTCGTCCGCACTCCAGCCGTATGCGTACGTGCGGAACAGCCCGCTGAGCTTCATCGACCCAAGCGGGAACTTTATTGCGTCGCCGCCAGAAGGTTCGCCAGGTGGGAGCAACGGATGGCCTGACCGTGGTCCGTCCCCGCGACAAGACATCGGGTCTTCGCTCAACGGAATGGTCGACGACGCGATCAATCGGACGATCGCGGAGTTGGCAAGGACGCCGAAGCTGGCGAAGTCGGGACCCTCGCAGCCTGTGGTCCACAATACTCAGGCGCTGTATACAGCTTGTAGGTCGGGGTCAGCGAGTTCTTGCTACGGACTACAGATCCAGAACGAGCAGGATTTGAAGGAGGTTTTGGAGTTCTTGCGCAAGGAGTATCCGGACTTGGTCGAACGAGCGGGTAACCCGACAATTGCCTGGGATGACGACAACTCGATGGCGGCGGACGAGTTAGGAGAGACGAGCTACCTCTCCGGAAACATCACGATCAGCCGCTCGTACGAGAGCGAAGCCGACCTCGTCAATACCGTCTCTCACGAATTGGATCACTCCGGAGATGGAGTCGCCGGTCGCACGATTTCCGGAGCTCAGGACCTCGCCTCACCGCTCTCTTCGACGGGTGGCGCTCGACATACTCAGATCTACCTCGACGGAACGATGAGGGGAAACGACTTCTGGACCAGGTTCAGACGGTGACTCGATGATGTCGGTGGAGGCAACGCGATCTGAGCGGCGGTCGAGAGTATGGGCGATCGGCCTTGTTGCGCTAGTGGTCGCGATCGATGTCACCGCATTTGCGTCCACGGGCTTGCAGCTTCGGCTCCAGAGCGTCGCGAGAACGATCCTCACTTTCCAAAACGCCGTGGCCCGCGGTTCCTCTTCGTCGACCCCTGATGCGGTGGAATTTGTCAGCGTGCTTGCCCGCGCTCTTGATGAGTTGACTCGGTCGGCCTGGCTCCTGTCACTTGCAGCAGCGACGAGCGCGGGTGTGGGAACGGTCATAGCTCTCGGTTGTCGGTCGATTCCACTATCGGTACGCATCTTGTGTCTTGTGATTACGGTGTCGTCCTGCGTGGCGGCGATCTCTCGTCCGCTGTCATGAGCTGGTCGAGTTGGTTTCCGCACCTCAGCGACCTGCTATCGAGCTATGACGCCATCGGGACTTGCTACTCAGCTACGGAGCGATGGATGGAAGGAGCGATGAATTGGCGCAATTGCAAAGAATGCTGCTGGTCTTTCTCGCCGCTGCTGCCGTGATGTCTTCGACGAGCAGCAGCAGTGGTGAGCAAGGCGAGACAGTTCGTTGGCCCGGACAATCCGCCTACAAGGAAAAAGCGGACAGTCTCCCGATCTCAGCGGACGATGCGCTCGCTCTTCTAAAGAGCAAAGCCACGACTCACCCGCATCGCTACTTCTATAAGAGGGCGCTTCTTCTTGTCGGCGATTGCTACTTCTTCCCGTTCATCTTGTCGAAGACGGAGTTGCGACTAGAGGGGTACTATGTCAGCGGGACCACCGGTCGCATTGAGTTCAGGAAGTCGTCTCTCACTATTGACAAGAACCAGCCTAGACTCCCTCCAGAAGCCTTTTCCGAGATAGACGTCGTCAACTGAGTCACAGAGTCCATTGATCGCGCGAGGCGGAATCCTCGATACAGCAGACGGAGGTACCCTGGCTATGCGAACATCAATCGTTACCGGTCTCGAGCTACTAGCCACCGCGCTCATCTTCGCCGCGTGCGGCTCTCGCCCGATCCCGCTGTCGGTCGTGCCCGGCACGACGTTCATCCTGCCCGGCATTCCGCCCGTCTTTGGGAACCAGGTGTCCAAGGACAAGGGTGTGCAGGACTATCAGCGCGGGGATCTGGTCGTCGCGCTTTGCCCGACCAGCAATGCCTCTTGCACGCCGACGACCCAGACTCACCCGTGTCTCGCGACGCCCGAGGGGATCTACCTCACCACTCACTGGGTCACGGAGGTAATGCCGAGCCCGGCTTCGAACATTGGTCTCGCGGGCCGCATCGACAACCCGGCTACGGCGTCGGTGGAGATCCTCGGGGAGGAGCTCGCCTTCCTGGACGTACCTGCGAGCACCTGCCCCGGCGAGTACTCGATGTCGGTCCGCACGCGGCCCGCCGGCCAGTCGGGACCCGAAGGTATCTACGGTCCGGTGTGGGACCTGATCGTGTCGAGTGCGCCGGCAGGAATGCCGAACCCCAATGAGACCACCGTAGGTGGAGGCCACGACACTCCGCCGAACCCGTTTGGTCTTACCATCGACGTCGAGCAGAACATGGCTGACTTGGTTCCGAACCCGACGGCGCACCTGCGACTGAGCGATCCGGGGTTCTACTCGACTTATCCGGCCGCGGCGGAAATCGACGTGACTTATCCGTCGAGCTTGGTGCAGATCCTCGGCGCGTATCAGTACGGGCACCTCGGACTCCGGTCGATGCTGAACTGGAGCGACAACGGCACGGGCACCGTCCACCTGGCGTTGGTCGACCCGACGCGCTGCACTGAGGACATCAACATCGTGTTCAAGCTCAAGACCAGCACCGCAGTGAGCACGACGACGGACTTCACGATTCCCGCGAACGGCCAGCGCCGGTACGATCTGAACGGAAACCTGCTCACTCAGAACCCCTACATCGTCGCGGCGCCCTACACCACCGCTCCGCTTTGCGGTGCATAACTGCGCTTCCGCGGGAGCTAGCTGATTCCCCGAGACACAGCCTAAGCAGCGGGAGGAGGCTCTCCGCATGGTTTTCCTGCGGCGAGTGACCGGCGCCGGCGATGATCTCGAGCGCCGCGCCGGGGATCTTCTCCGCCATGTAGCGCGAGCCGGCGAGGAACGTCTCGTCGTTCTCGCCGACGGCGATCAAGGTTGGGACGCGGATCGAGGGCAGTGACTCGATGATCTTGGCGTCGCGCTGCGCGAGGATGCCGCGCGCGGCGTGGGCCAGGCCGACGGACTTGGCGCCCTTCGCGTCGAGGCTGCGCGCCCGCGTCTCGACCCTCTCGTTCCAACCCGCGCGGGCCTCGTCCTTGCGGTAACCGGGGCCCGTGCCGATCAGCACCAGCGCGCTGACCCGCTCCGCGTGCGCGAGGTGGAAGGCCAGCGAGAGATAGCCGCCGAGCGAGTGGCCGACGAGCGCGGCGCGCTCCACATCGGCGCGGTCGAGCAGCGCCGCCATGTCGCGAACGGAGATCTCGATCGAGTACGAAGCCGGATCGGCGGGCGAGTCACTCGCGCCGTGCCCGCGCAGATCCCAAGTGATCACCGTGTGGCGTCCGCTCAGCGAGCCGACCAGCTTCGCGAAGTCCGCCGAGCTGCCCGTGAAGCCGTGCGTCAGCAGTACTGCGGGACCGCTCCCCGCGACCTCGAAGTGAATCAACGGCGGTTTCTGGGTACGTCGCGGAACGCGCGCTCCGCATCGGTCTGCGGATCCTTGGGCAGGCCGAGCACGCGCTCGGAGACGATGTTGCGCTGGATCTCGTCGGTGCCGCCCGCGATCGAGACCGCGGGCACGGAGACGAGGATCTCCGCGATGATCCCCTCTAGCGGCCCGTCGGCGCCAGAGAGCAATGAGTCACTGCCACTGATCAACGTGTGCACGCGCGAGCAAGCGCGCGCGATCTCGGAAGCGTAGAGCTTGCCGAGCGAACCCTCGGGCCCGGGCGGCCGCCCGAGCACGCGCGCGGCCTTGGCGCGCCGTGCGGTCCACTCGGTCGCACGTGCGAGTGAGAGCAGCTTCGCGATCTCCTGTCTCACCACCGGATCGCGATTGCGTCCGGTGGCTTTCGCGCGCTCCACGATCAGGTCCGCGCGGCCGGCGCGCTGCGGGTACCACGTGTACGGCGCCATGATCTCCGCGACTTCCGCGCGCTGCTCGTCGTACGCGCGCCCCTGACCTCGCGTCGAGCGCGCGGCCGCGCGCAGCGCGTCGAACGAGCGCCGCTCGTGCGCCAACGTGGCGAGCGCGACGGTCCAGCCGTTGCCCACCTCGCCGATCGCGTTCGCGACCGGTACGCGCGCGTCGTTCAGGAACACCTCGTTGAACGACGCGTGGCCGTTCATCTGCTTGAGCGGCTTCGCGACCACGCCGGGCTGGTGCATCTCGAGCGCGAAATACGTGATGCCGCGGTGCTTGGGCACGTCCCAGTTCGTGCGCGCGAGCAGCATGCCGTAGCGCGCGTGGTGCGCGCTCGTGCTCCACAGCTTCTGGCCGTTCACGATGAACTCGTCGCCGTCGGGCGAGAGCTCTGCGCGCGTGGTGAGTCCGGCGAGATCCGAGCCGCTGCCCGGCTCGCTGAAGAGCTGACACCAGGTGTCAATGCCTGTGACGATGGGCCGCAGCAGGCGACGCCTCAGATCGTCGGAGCCGTGCTCGAGAATCGTCGGCGCGGCCAAGGTCATACCGCCACCGCCTGGTGTACCCACGGCACCCGCGCGCTCGAACTCCTCCGCGACCACGTCGGCGAGTGACACGGACAGCCCGCGCCCGAGCCACTCGACCGGCCAGGTCGGACAGCCCCAGCCGGATTCGGCAAGCTTGTCGCGCCACTCGAGCAGGGAGAGATCGGGGTTCCAGTTCGCCTCGAGCCAGGCGCGGACTTCCCGGCGCACGCCCTCCGCGTCCATCAGATCCCCCAGCGCTGCGCGAGCAGCTCGCGGTGGTACGTCGGATCGCCGAGCAACACCTCGCTCGCCTTGGCGCGCTTGAAGTAGAGGTGCACGTCCTGCTCCCAAGTGAAGCCGAGGCCGCCGTGGATCTGGATGCTTTCCGCGGCGATCTCGAGATAGGCGTCCGAGCCCTGTGCCTTCGCGAGTGACGCGACGGCGGGCAGCTCGTCGGGCGCGTCGTCCGCGCACGCGGCCGCGTAGTACGCCGACGAGCGCGCGAGCTCGAGCGCCATCAGCATGTTGGCGCACTTGTGTTTGATCGCCTGGAAGGAGCCGATCGGCCGGCCGAACTGCACGCGCGTCTTCGCGTACTCGACGCTCATGTCGAGGAGCTTCTGCGCGCCGCCGACCATCTCGTTCGCCAGCAGCGCGGCCGCCTGGTCGAGCGTCTTCTCGAGCGCCGGCGCCGCGCCGCCGACCTCGCCGAGTGACTCGGCGCGCGCGCCCGCGACCATGAGTCGCGCGAGCTTGCGCGTGGGATCGAGCGCGACGAGCGGCCGGCGCGCGAGCCCGTCGGCGTCTCCGCGCAGGTGGAACAGCCCGAGCCCGTCACGCCCCGCCGACCCAGGAACGCGTGCCGCGACCACGATCAGGGCCGCATTGGCTCCGTCGACGACGAACGATTTCTCGCCGTGAAGGGTCCAGCCAGCGGCGCCGCGCCGCGCCTCGAGCTCGATGCCGCCCGCGTCCCAGCGCCCGTTCGGCTCCGTCACCGCCAGGGTCGCGAGTGTCTCGCCCGCCGCGATGCCCGGAAGGAGCGCGGATTTCTCGGCCTCGCTGCCCGCGTTCAGGATCGCGTTCGCGGCCAGGGCGACCGACGCGAAGTACGGCGCGCACAGGAGCGCCCGGCCCATCTCTTCGAGGGCGATGCCGAGCTCGACGAAGCCGAGGCCCTGGCCGCCGTATGACTCGGGAATGTGTACCCCGGGCAGGCCGAGCTCCTGGCTGAGCGGCTTCCACACGCCGGGCTCGTAGCCCTCGGGCGTCTCCATCAGGCGGCGCACTTCGCTGGCGGGCGACTTCTCCTCGAGGAAGCGGCGGACCACGCGGCGCAGCTCGTCCTGTTCCTCGCTCGGGCTCCAGCGCATGCCCGATTCTCGCACGGCTCTGGGTCGATTGGAGCGGCGCGTGGCAAGCTGCTCGGACCATGAACCTCGCAACGCACCTCGCGGAGATGGCTCGGAACAACGCGTGGTCCAACCGCCGCCTGCATGCGGCCTGTGCGCGGCTCGGGCAAGACGAGCTCGAAGCCCGAAGAGTCAGCTTCTTCCCGACCTTGCAGGCCACGCTGAACCACATCCTGGTCGTCGACGCCTTCTATCTGGACGGGCTCGAGGCCGGTGGACGCGGGCTCGCGACCCTGGCGAACGAGATACCGTTCCCGCGCATGGCGGAGCTCGGCGCCGCGCAGCGCGAATCGGATGCGCGCCTCGTCCGGTTCTGCGAGTCGCTCGATCCGGCCGGGCTCGGGCGCGAAGTGACTCTCGACCGCGGCGACGAGGGGCTCACGCGCGAGTCCGTGTCCGCGGTGCTCGCGCACCTGTTCGTGCACCAGATCCACCACCGCGGTCAGGCGCACGCCATGCTCGCGGGCACCCGCGTCCCGCCTCCACAGCTCGACGAGTTCTTCCTCGAGTACGACCGCCCGCGCCGCGCGAGTGAGCTCTAGCCGAGATACCGCCCGAGGAACGCGATCATCTTGCGGAGCGAGTCGACGGCCGGCGGCAGGAACTCCATCTGCACGAAGCCGTGCGGCATGCCCTCGACGATCACGTTCTCGTGCGGCACGCCGGCGCGCTCGAGCTCCGCGACCACGGCGCGCTGGTGCGCGAGCAGCGGATCGGCGGTGCCGCAGACGAGGAACGACGGCGGCAGCTTCGCGGCGGCGTGCACGGGAGAGACTCGCGGGTCGCGCAAGCGAGAAGCCGGCGGATTGTTCCCGAGGTAGCCGTAGATCATCGCGTCGCGGAGCGCCGTGGCGGCGGCCGGATCGACGCCCGGGGGCGCGTCGCCCTCGCTCTTCGAGAACGCCTCGAAGTCGAACGCGCCGTAGATCAGGAGCGCCGCGCGCAGCTTCGGCGCGCTCGAGTCACTCGCCAGGTGCGCCGCGACCGCGGCCGAGAGATTCCCGCCTGCCGAGTCACCACCGATCGCGAGGCGCTTCGGGTCGCCGCCGTAGCGCGCCGCGTTCTGCGCCGCCCAGCGCACCGCGAACACGCAGTCCTCGAACGGCGCCGGAAACGGGGCCTCGGGCGCGAGGCGATAGTCGACGTTCACGACGAGATACCCGGCTTCTGCGAAGCGCGAGCCCAGCTTGCGGTGCGTACGCGGACTGCCCGCGACCCAGCCGCCGCCGTGCAGATAGACGAGCACCGGATACGGGCCGTCGCGATCCGGCACCAACACGTCGGCGGTCACGCGCGCGCCATCGACCTCGCGAAGCGTCACGCCCTCGTGGATCGCGCCAATCTTGGGCGGGTCGGCGTTCAGGAGCTCCGCGAACTGGTCGAGCATCTTGCGCAGCCCCGGGATGTCCGACGGCACCTGCGCCCCGGAAGCCATCTGCTCCATGATCTTCCGCATGAGCTCCGACTGTGCGACGGCCTCGGCCATGGCGCTCTCCTCTTCGTCGATTGCCCGCCAGCGTATCGGGCCGGCGGTGCAGCATTCAAGTGTCGGCCCCAGCAAGGCGTCCCGCCATCGCGGTAGACTCGGGCCATGAAGAGCTTCGAGGGCAAGATCGCCGTCGTCACCGGCGGCGGAACGGGGATGGGGCGGGAGCTCGCGCGACAGCTCGCCGACGCGGGCGCGCACGTCGCGATGTGCGACCTCTCGGAAGAGAACATGGCGCAGACCAAGACGCTGTGCGCCAGCCGCGGCTCGCAGGTGCGAGTCACTACGCACCTGGCCGACGTCTCGCTCGAGCGCCAGGTCGTCGCGTTTCGCGACGAGGTCGCGGCGGCGCACGAGACCGATCACGTCGACCTCTTGTTCAACAACGCGGGCATCGGCGGCGGCGGCAGCTTCGTGCGCGATGAGCGCGAGGAGTGGGACAAGACGTTCGACGTGTGCTGGGGCGGCGTGTACTACACGACGCGCGCGTTCCTGCCGCTCCTTTTGAAGAGCCGCGAAGCGCACCTGACGAACACGAGCTCCGTGAACGGCTTCTGGGCGTCGCTCGGGCCGAATTCGGCGCACACCGCGTACAGCGCGGCGAAGTTCGCGGTGAAGGGCTTCAGCGAGGCGCTGATCAACGACTTCAAGCTGAACGCGCCACACATCAAAGTGTCGCTCGTCATGCCGGGTCACATCGGCACGTCGATCGTGATCAACTCGGGCAAGATCCTCGGGCGCGATCCGAAGGAGATGAACGACGACCAGCTGGACGAGGCGCGCGCGCGCATCGAGCGCGCGGGCTTCCCGGTCGGCGGCGCGACGAACGACCAGATCCGCCAGGCGCTCGTAATGATCGGCGAGAACTTCCGCGACGCCGCGCCGATGACCGCGGAGGAGGCGGCCAAGGTGATCCTCGACGGCGTGCGCGAGGAGCGCTGGCGCATCCTGGTCGGCAAGGACGCCCAGGTCCTCGACCGGCTCGTGCGCGAGGCGCCGGAAGAAGCCTACGGCGAGCCGTTCATGGAGCGGCTGCAGAAGGAAGCTTCGTTCACGCTGGGTCGCTGATCCCACGGATTTATGAGTCAACGCTCATCGCAGCGCCGAGACTCTCCTAATCTGGAATGAGGACTCGGTCATTCCGCGAACGGCCCCTTGTGGGGTTTGCGGCCGCCGACGAAACGTAGCCTTAGGATGTGCGAGATCGGGCGCTCCACCTTCGCCATGGTCCTGCTGTCGGTGGGGTGCACCTTCGCCGCGCCGAAACCGTTGCGCCCGGTCGCCGAGATCGCCGCCGCGCCGCCGTCCGCCGAGGCGCTCCGCGCTGCGGTCCTCGCGCTCCACAACCCGCTGCTCGCGGATCGTCCGATCGACTGGAGCGATGGGCTCGACCCAGACGAGGCTGCGCTGCTCGCGGCGGCGAACAATCCGGAGCTGCGCGCGGCGCGCGCCGCGCGCGGCGAGGCGGCGGCCGAGCTCGTGCAAGCCGGACTCTTGCCGAACCCCGTGTTCGCCACCGACCTCGCCCAGCCGACCAGCGGTCCCGATTCGCAGAGCCTCGTGCTGTCCTACGGCTTGAGTCTCTCGATCGACACGCAGTCACTCGTGACTCGCTCGGCGCGCGTCGACGCCGCGCGCGCGAACGCCACGTCGGTCGATCTCGGGCTCGCGTGGCAGGAGTGGCAGGTCGCGCAGGCGGCGCGCCTCGAGGCCGTGCGCGTCGGACGCCTGCGCCGGCGGCTCGACGTGGCGCGCGCCGAGGTCGAGTTCCTCGAGGAGACCACCGGCAGCCTGGAGCGCGCGCTCGCGCGCGGCGATGCGAGCTTGCCGGCGCTCGGCGTGCAGCGCGCCGCACTCGAGGCCGCGCGCCAGGTGCGCCGTGAGCTCGAGACCGCCGAAGCGAGCTCGGAGAGCACGTTGCTGGCTCGCCTCGGCATGCCCCCCGAGACGCAGCTCGCCGTGTCGACCGCGGGGGCGCCGCAAGTGACCGCTACGCTCGCCGAGCTGCGCGCAGCGGTCGGGGAATGTCTTGCGCGGAGGCTCGACCTCGAGGCGCTGCGCGCCGCGTACGACGGACAAGAGGCGCGACTTCGTCAGGCGGTGCTCGAGCAGCTGCCGGCCGTCACGGTCGGTCTCGCGCGCCAGCGCAACGAGAGTCAGATCGGCTTTCTCGGCGGCTTCGTCACGGCGAGCCTGCCGGTCTTCGACCACGCGCAGGCGCGCGTCGCGCTCGCCGAAGCCACGCGCGCGCGCCTCGGCAGCGAGTTCGAGGCGCGCGTGATCGACGCGCGGCGCGAGCTGGACGCGCTCGAGCGCGCGCTCGACATCGGCCGCAGCCAGCTCTCCGAGGTCGAGCGCTCGCTGCCCGACCTCTCCCAGCTCGAAGCCTCCGAGCGTGCCGCCGCCAACCGCGGCGACGTCGACCGCACCGCGTATCAAGCGGTGCGCGCGGCGCTCTTCGATCTGCGACTCACGGAGGAGTCACTCGCGCAGGCGCAGGCGGAGACGGCGATCGGGCTCGAGCTCGCCTGCGGCGGGCCGCTCGCGCTCTTGGAGGAACGCTCGTGATGCGTGAGCTCGCGCTCACGGCGGCGCTCGCGCTCTTCGTCGCGTGCGGAAGGGGAGCGAGCGAACCGGACCTGCAGCCGACCGCGCCGGTCGAGATCGCGGAAGTCTCGGTCGGCCCGATCGAGGAGACGATCACCGCCTTCGGCTCGATCGAGTTCGATCCGGACCGAACGCGGGTCGTGCCCTTCACGCGCGCGGGACAGCTCGTGCGCGTCGTCGTCGTCGCGGGTCAGCCAGTCTCCAAGGGCGATCTCTTGGTGCAGGTCGGCGCGACGCCGCCCGCGTCGCTCGACGCGCGGCGCGCGCGCATCGACCTCGAGTTCGCGGAGCGCGAGCTGGCGCGCATGCAGCGCCTGCTTTCCGCGCAGCTCGCGACGAACGCCGATCTCGACGCCGCGGCGAAGAACGTCGCGGCGAGTCAGGCCGCGCTCGAGGCGCTGGGCGGCGGACGCGCGCCGCAGAGCGAGCTGCGCGCGTCCGAGGACAGCGTCGTCGTCGAAGTCATGGCGACGCCGGGGACGCTCGTGCAGGCGGGTCAGGCGGCGCTCACGATCGCCCCGGCCGGCGCCGTCGTCGCGCGCGTGGGCTTCGAGCCCGAGGACATGCCGAACCTCGGTGAGTCCGCGGAAGTCCGGCTCGAGCCGCTCTTCGGCAACGGCAACGCACAGCCCGCACACGGCCGGATTTCCCACCTACACCAAGGCGTAAACCCGGCGACGCAGCTCGTCGAGCTCCTGCTGCGCGTGGACGAGCCGCCGACGTGGATGGTCGCGGGCGCCAAGGTGCGCGCGGCGGCAGTGACTCGCCGCGCGGAGAACGTCGTGCTCGTCTCGCACGACGCGCTGCTCGAGCGCGAGGGCCGCACCGGCGCATTCGTCGTCGAGGACGGGCGCGCGCGCTGGCGGGCGGTCGAGGTCGGGCTCGCGACCGACGCGGTCAGCGAGGCGCGCAGCGGCCTGCGCGCGGGCGAGCACGTCGTGACCGCCGGGCGCACGAGCTTGGAAGAAGGCATGAAGGTCCGGACGGCGGGCGAGCCGGAGCCCGAATGAGTCTGGCCTCCTGGCTCGAGTCCCATCGCCGCAGCCTCGTCGCCGCGGCCGCCGTACTCGCGCTCGGTGGCCTCGCGTCGCTGCGATCGCTACCCGTCGGGCTGTTTCCGGCGACGACCTTCCCGCGCGTCGTCGTCTCGGTCGACTCCGGCGATCGCCCGGCCGAACGCATGATCATCGAAGTGACTCGCCCGATCGAAGAGGCGGTGCGCGGCGTGCCGGGGGTGCGCAACGTGCGCTCGACGACCTCGCGCGGCGCCTGCGA
>JBGQIB010000120.1:0-13900 GCA_041498295.1 bacterium
ACCTCCTCGCGCGAGAACGACTCACGCGAGCGCGCGTCGGCTAGGGTCCAGAAGCCGACGACCTGCGAGCGCGCGCGCAACGGCAGCACCAGCTCGGCCTCGAGATCGCGCAGTGTCTCGCACAGCACCTCCAGGCGCGGGCGCTCGGCGAAGTTCTTCGGGTCGTCGAGGCGCCGCTCGAGCTCCTCGCGCTGCAGGACGTCAACGACCTCGACGGTCGAGACCCAGACCGGCTCGGAGAGCAGGCTGACACGCGCGCGTGTCGGCAGCCCGATGCTGCCCGCGAGCTGGAAGCCGAGCGTCGCGTCGTCGCGCAGGTAGATCGCAGACGCGCGAAACAGCTCCGCCTTTTCGACCGCGGCCAAGAGCTCCTGCAGCAGCTCGTCGAGCGTCAGGATGTGCTTCAAGCGCTCGCGCAGCGGTCGCAGGCCGCGCTCGAGCGCGACCTTGCCAGCGAGAAAGCGCAGCTCCATCGCCCCCTGGATGCGATCGCGCATGGGCGCGAAGAACAGCAGTAGCGCGAACGACGCGACGAACGCGTTGAACACGAACAGATCGAGGCGCTCGCCGACCCAGAGGCGAATCGCCGCGAAGAAGGCGGCGAGCCCTACCGCCATGATCGACAGCGCGACCGTGTTGCCCACCAGCTGGCGCAGGTCGGCGACACGGACCTGTGTCAGGTGGAGATAGCCGGCGTAGAGGTAGAGCAGCGGAAACAGCAGCGACGCGACGCGCGGCAGCGAGAGCTGCCACATAAGGACGTCCAGCCCCACGCCGCCGACGGCGATCGAGTGCGCGACCACCAGGTAGCGCACGCGGCGATCCTCGGGCGACGCGGCGGCGTCGGCGTCCTCGGCGCCGGGCGCGTGGCGCCAGAGCGCGAACGCGGCGGCCGCGACGCAGCCGAGCGCGAACACGTGCGCAGCGACGTGCAGCCCGGTCGGCGCGGGATGAAGCGCGAGGATCGCGGCGCCGAGCGCGAGCGGAGTCGCGGCGAACAGCGGCGCCCAGCGCTTCGCGATCGCCGGCCGGCCCACCAAGGTCGCGGCGCAGGCGAGCGACAGCGGCCCGAGCGCGATGAGCGACAGGTCCGCGACCACGCCGCCCCACTCGTAGCCGAGACCGCGCGCGGCGCAGCCCGTACACCAGAGCCCGTAGGCGAGAGTGAGCCGAGCGAAACGCCGGGCGGCGAGCTCGCGGCGCAGCGAGAGAAACGCGAGGAACAGCACCGCGGCCGCCGCCGCGCCCATGAACGCGCTTTGCGTCTCCAACTCGACCTCGCGACGTGGCTTGTCTGACTACTCCTTCGGGTTTCTCGGCGCCCGCCTTACGCGCGGGTTGACGGTCTCGGGCGCCGCGGGCTACGTTCGGGCGAGATGCGCGAAACGAAAGAGGATTCCGCCACGTGAGTCGGATCCTTCTCGGCGTCTCCGGGGGCATTGCCGCGTACAAGGCGTGCGAGCTGGTGCGTCTGCTCGCGCAGCGCGGCCACGAAGTGCGGGTCGTCGCGACTGCGCACGCGCTCGAGTTCGTCTCCGCGCTCACTCTGCAGACACTCTCCTCTGCGCCGGTGCGTTCCGAGTTACTGGCCGCGACCGCGGAGTCCGAGATCTCGCATATCGAGCTCGCGGACTGGGCCGAGGTGTTCGTGGTCGCGCCCGCCACGGCGAACGTGCTGGCGAAGCTCGCACAGGGCATCGCGGACGATCTGCTGACGACGATCGCGCTCGCGACAGTCGCGCCATTGGTCGTCGCGCCCGCGATGAACGTGAACATGTACCGGCACCCCGCGACGCAGGCGAACCTCGATTTGCTCGGCAAGCGCGGCGCGCGCATCGTCGGCCCCGGCAAGGGCGATCTCGCGTGCGGCTGGGTGGGCGAGGGGCGGCTGATCGAGATCGACGTGATCGCCGCGGTTGCCGAGAGCTGCGTCACCGAGCCTTCCCTGCGCGGCGAGGTCGTGCTGGTCAGCGCCGGGCCGACGGCCGAGCCGATCGATCCCGTGCGCGTGATCACCAACCGCTCGTCCGGGAAGATGGGCTTCGCCGTTGCCGAGGCCGCCGCGCTGCGCGGCGCCGAAGTGATCCTGGTGGCCGGCCCCGCGGCATTGGCTACGCCGTACGGTGTACAGCGGGTGGACGTCGAGACGGCCGCCGAGATGCGCGAGGCGGTGCTCGGCGCGCTCGAGCGCGCGACCATCGTGGTGCTGGCCGCGGCCGTCGCCGACTACGCGCCGGCGCGCGCCGAAGAAAAGAAGCTGAAGCGCGAGAAGGCCGACTCCCTCACGCTCGAGCTGGTTCGGAACCCGGACATCCTCGCGGAAGTCGTAAAGCGCCGCGGCGCGCGCACCGTCGTCGGCTTCGCGGCCGAGACCGAGCACGTGCTCGAGAACGCGCGCGGAAAGCTCGCGCGCAAGGGCTGCGATCTGATCGTCGCGAACGACGTGTCGCGCAGCGACATCGGCTTCGACGTGGATCGCAACGAAGTCGTGATCCTCGGCCCCGGCCCCGACGATCTGCGCGAAGTTCCCGAAGGTCCGAAGGCGGAGATCGCGGCGCGCATCCTCGAGCGTGTGCTCGAGGTGCGCCGGAGATGAAGCGCGCGCGCGCGCTTGCGATCGGGCTGTTCTTCGTGTTCGCGCTGGCAAGCGCCGTGGTGGCGCAGTCGGTGAGCGCGATTCGCATCGACGGCGGCATCAATCCCGCGGTCGCCGACTATGTCGCGAAGGCGATTCGCGAGGCGCACGAAGCGGGCTCGCCGGCGCTCGTGATCGAGCTCGACACGCCGGGAGGCCTGGTCTCGTCGACGAAGGACATCGTCACCTCGATCCTGAACGCCGAGCTACCCATCGTTGTGTACGTCTCGCCGCGCGGCGCATGGGCCGCGTCCGCGGGAACCTTCATCACGCTCGCGGGTCACGTCGCAGCGATGGCGCCGGGCTCCACGATCGGATCGGCGCATCCGGTGACGATCGGTGGGGACAATCCGAAGCCGCCCGAACCCGAGGAGTCCGACGGCAAGAAGGGCAAGCCCGCACCGCGCCACGGTGACTTCATGGCCGAGAAGATGGAGAACTTCACCACCGCGTTCATCGAGGCGATTGCGCGAGAGCGCAAACGCAACGTCGAGTGGGCGGCGTCGGCGGTGCGAAACTCGGTGGCGATCGGCGCGCCCGAGGCGCTGAGGCGCAACGTCATCGATCTGATCGCGGACGATCTCGACGACTTACTCGCGAAGATCGACGGGCGCGTGGTGAAGGTCGGGGCGCGTCCAGTCACGCTGCGGACCAAGGGGCTCGCCGTCACCCACATCCCGATGGACCTGCTGAATCGCGTGTTCGCAGTGCTGGCGGACCCGCAGATCGTCGCGCTTCTGTTCTTGGTGGGGCTGCTCGGGATCTACATCGAGTTCCAGAATCCCGGCTTGGTCGCTCCCGGCGTGATCGGCGCGCTCTCGCTCGTGCTCGCGGCGACGGCGCTGCAGATCATCCCGTTCAATTGGGTCGGGCTCTTACTCGTGCTCGGGGGCATCGGGCTGTTGATCGCCGAGGTCCACGTGTCGAGCTTCGGCGTGCTGTTCGCGCTCGGCCTGGCCGCGTTGTGCTGGGGCGCGTGGCTCGCGTTCCGCGTGCCCGAGCTCTCGGATCTCTCGCTGCCGTTCTGGCGCGCGGTGTTTCCCTCGGCGCTCTCGCTCGCGGTCGTCGTGACCGGCGTGGCGTGGAGTGTCTCGCGTGCGCAGGCTCGGCCGCAGTACTCGGGGATCGAGGCGATGGTGACAGAGATCGGTGTCGCTGAGGACGATCTCTCGCCGGAGGGGCGCGTGCGCGTGCGCGGCGAGCTCTGGAACGCATTGGCCGACGCGCCAGTTCGGCGCGGCGAGAGAGTGGACATCGTCGCCGTGAAGGACCTGGTCCTGCACGTGCGTGCTCGCGCGCTGCGCGAAGGGGGAAGTTGATGTTCGGAGTCATCGGGATCGCGATCTTCATTCTGCTCGCGCTGCTGTTCTCGGCGGTGCGGGTGCTTCAGGAATACGAGCGCGGCGTCCTCTTCCGGCTCGGACGCTTCCACAGCGTGAAAGGCGCCGGCCTGCGCTTGGTGATTCCGCTCGTCGATCAACTCGTGCGGGTCTCGCTGCGCGAGGTGGTCATGGACGTGCCGCCTCAGGACGTGATCACCCGCGACAACGTGTCCGTGAAGGTGAACGCCGTCGTCTACTTCCGCATCGTGCAGCCGCAGGACGCGATCATCAAGGTCGAGAACTTTCTCTACGGCACGTCGCAGCTCGCGCAGACGACCCTGCGCAGTGTCTGCGGCCAGGCCGAGCTCGACCATCTCCTCGCGGATCGCGAGCGCCTGAACCAGCAGCTCCAGAAGGAGCTCGACCACGGCACCGATCCCTGGGGCGTGAAGGTGCGCGCCGTCGAGATCAAACACATCGACCTGCCGCAGGACATGCAGCGCGCGATGGCGAAGCAGGCCGAAGCCGAGCGCGAGCGCCGCGCCAAGGTGATTCACGCGCAGGGCGAGTTCGAGGCGTCGCAGCGGCTGAAGGAGGCGTCCGACGTCATGCTGCAGTCACCGTACACGCTGCAGCTCCGCTATCTGCAGACGCTCGCCGAGATTGCCGTCGAGCACAACTCGACGATCCTGTTCCCGATGCCGCTCGACTTACTCACTCCGTTCATCGACTCGATGCGCAACCGCGGCAAAACCTAGGCCCGGTGATGCGCGCCGCGCGTTTTCTTCCGCTATTGATCCTGGCCGCGGGGCTCGCGCTCTGGGCGGTCCAAGGCTTCTACGACGTCGCGCCGGACGAGCAGGCGATCGTGCTCCGCCTCGGCCGCTACAACCGGACGGCCGATCCCGGTCGGCTGCTCTGGCACGCGCCCGGAATCGACACCGTGCTGAAGCAGCGAGTCACGACGACCCTGCGCGAGGAGTTCGGCTACCGCACGAAGTCCGCCGAGGCGGGCGCCGGGGTCGAGGAGCACCCAGAGGAGAAGCACATGCTGACGTCGGACGAGAATCTCGTCGACGTCGACTTCGTCGTGCAGTACCGGATCGGCGATTTGCGCGACTATCTCTTGAACTTCCGGCCCGACGAGCGCGAAGCCGTGCTCCGCGACGCCGCGCGCTCGGTCGTGCGCGCGGCCGTCGCGCAGAATCCGATCGACCAGGTGCTCACGGCGCGGGGCTTGATTCAGGACACGGCGCGCCTGCAGCTCCAGGCGGCACTCGACGGCTATCGCGCCGGCGTGCGCGTCGAGAACATCCAGCTTCAGGACGTCGAGGCGCCCGAAGCCGTGCGCGAGGCGTTCGCGGACGTCGCGAGCGCGCAGCAGGACCGCGAGCGCGCGGTGCTGGAAGCGCAGGGTTACGCGGACAAGGTCGTTCCCGAGGCGCGCGGCAAATCGGAAGAGGCCATCAATCTCGCGCACGCCTATCACGAGCGGCGCATCCTCGAGGCGCAGGGCGAGACCGAGGGCTTCCGAGCGGTGCTCGGCGAGTACAAGAAGGCGCCAGACGTGACTCGCCAGCGGCTCTATCTCGAGACACTCGAGACGATCCTGCCCAAGATGGACAAGGTGATCCTCGAGAAGGGCGCCACGGACAAGCTTCTTCCGTATCTGCCGCTCGGGCGGCGGTTGGAGACGCCGCGATGAGTCGCTGGATCGCAGGACTCTTGCTGGTCGCCGCGCTCGTGGTCTTCGCGCTCTTCTGCGTGACGATCATCGACGAGCGCGAGCAGGGCTTCCGGACGGTGTTGAATCGGGCGGAGCCGACGCTGTTCGGTGTCGCGCTGAATCGCCCGAACCTGACCGAGCCCGGCTGGTACATCGTGATCCCCGGCATTCACGAGCTCTCGCTCTACCCGCGACAGAACATCCTGTTCCACTCGACCAAGCGTTCGCTCAACACGGTCGAGCGGACCCTGGTCGACGCGGACTACTACGTGGTCTGGCGCATCTCGGACCCGCGGCGCTTCTACGAGGCGAACCGGCGCGAGGAAACGGCCGTGCAGCGCATCGACGAGCTCACGTACAGCGAGGTGCGCGAGACGGTGAACAAGCACCACCTCGCGGATCTCCTGTCGGACGCGCGAGACGGTGTGCAGAAGGAGATCACCGCCGCTTCGAACGCGAAGCTCGCGCCGCTCGGCATCGAGGTGGTGGACGTACGCCTCGGCGCGACCTTGTATCCCGAGGAGAACCTGGCGCGCGTCTTCGAGCGCATGCGCACCGAGCGCGCGCGCTTCGCGCTGAAGTTCCGAGCCGAAGGGGAGCAGCAGGCGCGCGCGCTGCGCTCCAAGGCCGACGGCGAGAGTCAGGTGATCCAGGCGCAGGCGCAGCGCGAGTCACTTCGCCTGCGCGGCGAGGGCGACGCGGAGGCCGCGCGGATCTACGCGGAGGCTTATTCGGGTGATCCGGAGTTCTACGCGTTCGTGCGCAGCCTGGAGGCGTACCGCAAGGCGCTCGATGCGCAGACCACCCTGGTGATGTCGCCGCGCTCGAGCTTCCTCCGCTACCTGTTCGACATGAGCGGCGGCGGCAAAGCGGAGAAATCCGAGAAGTGAGTCACTCCGGAATCTGCCGGTAGCGCCAGAACCCCAGCGCGAGCGCGCCGAGCGTGACTCCCCAGACCGGCAGCGGCGCGGGCAGGGTGCCGGAGCGAGCGGCGAGCAGCGCGAGCGTCCAGCACAGCCAGAACGCGAACGCCGCCAGGAGCGAGCGCAGCAGAGCGCGCGGAAGTGAATCGCCGCGCCCCGAGTCACCGGTCGCGAACGGAATCGCGAGCAGCACGACGATGAGCACGCCGAACGGCTGCGCGAGCCGACCGTGAAACGCGAGCTCGAGCTTCGCGACCTGGACCGTGTCGTCCGCGCTCTTCTTGATCTGGCGCGCGAGCTGGTGCAGCGATGCGGTCGTCGCCGGCTCCGCCGCGCGGCTCATTTCGCGGCTCGTGATGCCGAGGTCGAGGCGCAGCGCAGGCGCGTCGTGACGCGCGATGCCCTCGTCGGGCGAGAACTCGAGAACGTGCGCGTCGCGGATCTCCCAGGTGTCTCCGTCGACGCTCGCGGCGCTGCGCGCGTCGATGCGCTCGCGAATCCCGCGGTGCTCGTCGAACAGGAACACGGTCACGTCTTGGAGCGTGCGCGCGTCGGCGTCGTACTTTCGCGCCGAAAAGATCGAAGTGCCCGACGCGAACCACCAGCGCCCGAGCAAGCGCTCCGGATTGCGCACGGTCTCGCCTTGGGCGTCGTCGCGGCCGCGCTCGAGGATCTCGCGCAAGGGCAGGAGCACGCGGTCGTCGAGAATGCCGAGGCCGAGCGACGCGAGCGTGCACACGACCAAGAGCGGGGCGAGCGCGACTTGCAGCCGAATGCCGCCCGTGCGGATCGCGGTCAGCTCGCGGTTGCGCACGGCGCGACTCAGACACAAAACGGCGCCCGCGAGCCCCGATAGCGGCAACATGATCGGAAGCACCGGGAAAGCGCGCAGCGCGACCTCGCGCAGACCCACGTCCAGGCGACCCGCGAGGTCGTCGATGTGGAGCAGCATGTCGGCGGCCAGCCACATCGCGGCCAGTCCCAGAAACACCGCGGCGCTCGTGAGCGCGAACTCGAGCACGAGATGGCGGGCAATCGTTCGCACGAATACCAGGATAACGCCGGTTCGGCGCCGCGCGGGTGAGCCACGTTGCGCCGCGCGCTCGGACTCCGTAAGTATGAGACCCGAATGCAGGTCATCGAGGGGAGCGATCAGCCGCGCGAATCCGCCCGGGGATGCGTGCTGACCGTGGGGAATTTCGACGGTCTGCACCTCGGTCATTGCGCGTTGCTCGCCGCCGTGGTCGCGCGGGGCCGCGAGCTCGGGCGCCCGACCGCGCTCTACACGTTCGACCCGCATCCCCGGCGCGTGCTGTTTCCCGACCAAAAGCAGCCGTTGTTGATGACCTGGGACCAGCTCGCGGCGGCGCTCGAGCGCGAGGGTATCGACTTTCTCGTGCGCGAGCGCTTCACGTCGGCGTTCGCGGCGCTGTCGCCCGACGAGTTCTTGCGCGACGTCATCGCCGAACGGCTCGCGCCACGCGAGGTGTTCGTGGGCCGCGACTTCCACTTCGGGAAGGGGCGCTCGGGCTCCGGCGAGATGCTGGTCGCGCGCGGTCCCACGCTCGGCATCCGCGTCGTGCTGCTCCCGCAGGTTCGCGCCGGCGGCGCGGACGTCTCGAGCACGCGCGTCCGCGAGGCGCTCGCGCTGGGCGACGTCGCGGATGCGCGCCTGTGCCTCGGCCGACCCTACACCGTTTGGGGTCGGATCGTGGAAGGAGATCGGCGCGGGCGAACACTCGGCTTCCCGACCGCGAACCTCGCGCCCGAGAACGAGATCGTTCCGGCGAACGGCGTCTACGCGACGCGCGTGCGCTTGTTCGAGCCTGCGCTGCCGGAGCGCCTCGGCGAGGAGTCGTTCGCCTGCGTCAGCAACGTGGGCACGCGTCCCACGTTCGAGCCGGGCCGTGTCTTGGTCGAGACGCACTTGCTCGATTTCGCGGGCGACCTCTACGGGCGCCGCATGGAGCTCGCCTTCCACGCGCGCATCCGCGAGGAGCGGCGTTTCGCCGGGCCACAGGAGCTGGCGCGCCAGATCGCGAGCGACGCGGAGCAGGCGCGAGACACGCTGCGCGCCGAGACTCCGCGAGCATGACTTCGCGCATCTCGACGCTCGGCAAGCGGGCGCTGCGCTTCGCCCTCGACTGGCGCATCTGGGCCGGCGTGGCGCTCCCGGTCGCGGCGATCCTGTACACGGTCCACGACGTCGACCTGCGCGAGGTGGTGACACACATCGGCGACGCCAACGTCTGGCTCGTGCTCGCGATGGTGCCACTGCACGTGCTCGCCCTGTATCTGCGGGCTCTGCGCTGGCGCTGGCTCGCGCGCTCGCTCTCCGAGAGACCGCTGCCGATCGGGGCGCTGTTCCGCGCGACCGCGCTCGGCTTCATGGCGATCAACGTGCTGCCGTTTCGCTTGGGCGAGCTCGCGCGGCCCTGGCTGCTCGGCCGCGAGACGGAGGTGCGTGGATCCGCGGCGCTCGGCACGCTCGTGCTCGAGCGCGCGATCGATTTCACCGCGGTGTCGATCATGGGTGGGATCGTGCTCTTCCTGCACACCAAGGCGATGCCGTCGTGGGTGCGCTCGGGCGCGGCGATCTTCGGGGTGTTCACCTTGATTCCGGTGGCCGCGATCGCGGCCCTGCGCATCAACGAGTCGGGCTCGCTCGCGCTGCTCGCGCGCATGCTGCGCCCGTTCCCGGAGGGCGCGCGCGGGCGCGTGATGGATCTCGTCACGGAAGTGTGTCGCGGTCTCGCGGGCCTGCGCGGCTTTCACGCGACCGCGCAGGTGCTGTTCCAGACACTGATCCTGTGGGGCATCGTGCTGCCCGCGCCGTTCCTGCTCGGGCTGTACGCGTTCTCGATCGATCTGCCGCCGCGCACGATGATCCTGGCGACCTTCACGACCAACGTGTTCGTCGCGCTCGCGGTCGCGGCGCCGTCGGCGCCCGGCTTCTTCGGCGTGTTCCACTTCGCGTGCCGCGAAGCGCTGCATCTGTTCGGTGTGCCGCGGGCCGTCGCCGTCGCGTACGGCACGCTCGTGCACATCACTTACTGGCTGCCGGTCACCGTGATCGGCGGCATCGTGGCTGCGCAGACAGGCGCGCGTTTGGCGGAAATCGTCGCGCCCGGACTCGGTAAAGCTCCCTCCGGCGACCACCGATAACGCGGACGATCTCGGGTCTCCCTGCGACACCCGCGTTCTGTCTGGTTGGGCGCTAGCGGAGGGGTGCGTTGAACGATCGGATCGGCGAGCTCCTCGTACAGAAGAACCTTCTGTCCGAGGAACAGCTGAAGCGCGCGAAGGAAGAGGCCCGCTCCAGCGGGACGCGCATCGGCTACCAGATCACGAAGCTCGGCTTCGTGGAAGAGGGGAAGGTCGCAGAGGCCGTCTCCACTCAGTACGGCGTGCCGACGATCGAGCTCGACGAGTTCGAGGTCGACTCGGAAGTCATCCAGCTGATTCCCGAGGAGGTCGCGACCAAGCACACGATCCTGCCCGTGAATCGCGCGGGCTCGACGTTGATCGTGGCCATGTCCGACCCATCCAACATCTTCGCGATCGACGACATCAAGTTCCTCACGGGTTACAACGTCGAGGTCGTCGTCGCCGCGGAAGAGGCGATCCGGCGCGCGATCGACCGCTACTACGACAAGGGCGCGGACCTCGACGAGGTCATGGCCGGCTTCGACGACCAGGAGTTCGAGGTCGTCGGTGACGAGCAGGGGCCGAGCCTCGAAGAGCTCGAGAAGGCGGTCGAGGACGCGCCCGTCGTCAAGCTCGTGAACCTGATCCTCACCGATGCGATCAAGAAGATCGCGTCGGACATTCACATCGAGCCGTACGAGAAGGATTTCCGCGTCCGCTACCGCATCGACGGCGTGCTCTACGAAGTCATGCGCCCACCGCGCAAGCTGCGCAACCCACTCACTTCGCGCGTCAAGATCATGGCCGACCTCGACATCGCCGAGCGCCGGCTTCCCCAGGACGGTCGCATCAAGTTGAAGATGGGGAAGACCAAGGAGATGGACTACCGCGTCTCCGTCCTCCCTACACTTTTCGGTGAGAAGATCGTTCTCCGCCTCCTCGACAAGAGCAACCTGCAGCTCGACATGACCAAGCTCGGGTTCGAGGAGAAGCAACTCGCCGACTTCCAGCACGCCATTCATCTGCCTTTCGGGATGGTGCTCGTCACGGGCCCCACCGGCTCCGGCAAGACGACGACCTTGTACTCCGCGCTCTCGGAGCTGAACAAGACCAGCGAGAACATCTCCACCGCCGAGGACCCGGTCGAGTTCAACCTCTCCGGGATCAACCAGGTGCAGATGAAGGAAGACATCGGGCTCAACTTCGCCGCGTGTCTACGCGCCTTCTTGCGGCAGGACCCGGACATCATCATGGTCGGCGAGATCCGCGATTTCGAGACGGCGGAGATCGGCATCAAGGCGGCGCTCACCGGTCACATGGTGTTGTCGACGCTGCACACCAACGACGCGCCGAGCACGATCAACCGCTTGCTCAACATGGGCATCGAGCCGTTCCTCGTGGCGAGCTCCGTGAACGCCATCGTCGCGCAGCGGCTCGCGCGCAAGATCTGCCCGGAGTGCCGGCAGGAAGACTCGGCGATCACGCGCGAAGAGCTCGAGCACGCCGGCATGACCCCGGACGAGGCGAAGAAGTGCCGACCGATGAAGGGCGCGGGCTGCGGGAACTGTTCAGAGACAGGCTTCAAAGGCCGAATCGCGGTGTACGAAGTGATGACCGCGACCGAAACGCTGAAGGAGTTCGTGCTGAACGGCGCGAGCTCCACCGAGATCAAGCGCGAGGCGATTCGCCACGGCATGGCGACGCTGCGACGCAGCGTGCTCAACAAGGTGTTGGAGCAGACCACGACGGTCGCCGAGGTCTTTCGCGTGTCGGCCAGGGACGATTGAGAGAGCGATGGCGAATCTTCATCAGCTGCTGAAGGCGATGGTCGAGAAGGGCGCGTCCGATCTGCACTTGACGACCGGCAGTCCGCCGCAGCTTCGCGTCGACGGCCATCTGACTCCGCTGCGCATGGATCCGCTCTCGCCCCAGGACACGAAGCAGGCGTGTTACTCGATCCTCACCGATGCGCAGAAGCACCGCTTCGAAGCGAACAACGAGCTCGACCTCTCCTTCGGCGTGAAGGGCCTCGCGCGCTTCCGCGCGAACATCTTCGTACAGCGCGGCGCGGTCGCGGGAGCGTTCCGCACGATCCCGTACAAGATCCTCACCTTCGAGGAGCTCGGGCTACCGCCGGTGATCGAGAGGCTCGCGCAGAGGCCGCGCGGCCTGATCCTGGTCACGGGCCCCACGGGCTCGGGTAAGTCGACGACGCTCGCGTCGATCATCGACAAGATCAACACCGACAACCACTACCACATCATGACGATCGAGGACCCGATCGAGTATCTGCACCCGCACAAGGGCTGCGTGGTGAACCAGCGCGAAGTTGGCGCCGACACGCAGAGCTTCAAGGCGGCGCTGCGCTACATCCTGCGCCAGGACCCGGACGTCGTGCTGGTCGGCGAGATGCGCGACCTCGAGACGATCGAGGCGGCGCTCACCGTTTCGGAAACCGGTCACTTGTGTCTCGCGACCCTGCACACCAACTCGTGCGTGCAGACGATCAACCGCGTCATCGACGTGTTTCCCGCGCACCAGCAGTCGCAGATCCGCACGCAGCTCTCGTTCGTGCTCGAGGGGGTCGTGAGTCAGACCCTCATGACGAAGCCGGGCGGCGGGCGCGTGATCGCCCTCGAGGTCATGGTGCCGAACCCCGCCATTCGCAACCTGATCCGCGAGGACAAGATCCACCAGATCTACTCGCAGATGCAGATGGGCCAGGACAAGTTCGGCATGCAGACCCTGAATCAGTCACTCGCCGACTTGTACCAGCGCAGGCTCGTCACGCTCGAGGACGCCACCGCGCGCAGCTCGGATCCGGACGAGCTGGCGAACATCATCTCGAATCCAAACGCCCTCGCGGGGCGCCGCCGCTCGACGGCGACGTAACGCAGGGAGCGGGAGTCCACCATGCCTACGTACACCTGGGTCGGCAAGACGCGAGAGGGCCAATCCAAGAAGGGCGTGATCGTCGCGGCGGACGTCGACGCCGCGATGACGACGCTGCGCGCTCAGGCGATCACGCCGACCACGGTGAAGGCCAAGGGCAAGGAGCTCGGCGAGATCTTCCCGTTCCTGCAGAAGGGCGTGAAGATCCGCGAACTGGTCATCTTCACGCGCATGTTCGCGACCATGATCGACGCCGGTCTTCCGCTGGTGCAGTGTCTCGACATCCTGGGCACGCAACAGGAGAACGCGGGCTTCAAGAAGATCATCCTGCAGATCAAGAGCGACGTGGAGAGCGGCTCGACCTTCTCCGACGCGCTCGGCAAGCACCCGAAGGTGTTCGATCGGCTGTTCGTGAACCTGGTCGCGGCCGGCGAGGTCGGCGGTATCCTCGATACGATCCTCTCGCGGCTCGCCGCATATCTCGAGAAAAACGACAAGCTTCGCCGCAAGGTGAAGGGCGCCATGACGTACCCGGCCGCGGTCACCGTGATCGCGACCATTGTCGTGGTCGTCATGCTGACGAAGGTCATTCCGGTCTTCGAGAAGATGTTCAAGGACTTCGGCGGCACGTTGCCCGCGCCGACCCAGATGGTCATCAACATCTCGCACTGGCTGCAGGCGTACATCATCTACTTGATCATCGGCCTGGCGGTCGTGACTTACGGGCTGAAGCGGTACTATGGCACGACTCAAGGCCGCGCGGTCATGGACGCGCTGTTCCTGAAGGCACCGATCTTCGGCTCGCTCTTGCAGAAGGTCGCGGTGGCGCGCTTCTCGCGAACTCTGTCGACGATGCTCTCGTCCGGCGTGCCGATCCTCGACGCGCTCGAGATCGTCGCGCGCACCGCGGGCAACGTCGTCGTCGAGAGAGAGATCCTGATGACGAAGTCGTCGATCGCCGAAGGCAAGACGATCGCCGAGCCGTTGCAGGGCTCGAAGGTCTTCCCCGGCATGGTCGTGCAGATGATCTCGGTCGGTGAACAGACCGGCGCCATGGACGCGATGCTCGGCAAGATCGCGGACTTCTACGACGACGAAGTCGACACCGCGGTCGACGCGCTCACCTCGTTGCTCGAGCCGCTGCTCATGGTCGGCTTGGGCGGTACGATCGGGTGTCTCTTGATCGCGATGTATCTGCCGATCTTCAAGATCGCCGACAACGTCGTCTAGCGCGCGCATGCCGGAGAGGGCGGGG
>JBGQIB010000121.1:0-13814 GCA_041498295.1 bacterium
CGCGCGAGTTGCTCGGCGACGCGCGCGCCGCCCGGCGAAGCGTCGTGAATCACGCTCGAGCGCACGCGCTCGGGCTCGAGGCGCGCGAGCTCGACGGCGATCGGCGTGCTCGAGGTCGCCGCGATGACCTGTACGTCGCGCAGGTCGAGAATCTCGACCAGCACCGAGAGGTCCTGCGCGTGCGCCTCGACCGTGTCAGGCGCGAGCCTGCTCGGCTTCTCCGAGAGTCCGAAGCCGACGAGGTCGGGCGCTAGGATGCGCGTGTCCGCCGAGCGCGCGCGCATCAGCTCCGCGCACTCGAGCGACCAGCCGCCATTCCCGTGCAGACACAGGAGCACGGGGCCCTTCCCTTCGTCCGCGAAGTGCATGCGGCCGTGCGGCGTGAGCAGGAAGCGGTGCTCGAACGGATACGCTTCGGCCAAGCCGAGGCGCTCGAGCACGATGCGCGCCTCCTCAGGGCTGCGCGGCTGCGTCGAGATCGCGGGCTTGGTCGACGCCACCGCGTAGATCCCGAGCCCCAGCGCGTAGCCGATCAGGGCTACACCTAAAAGTGCCGCGACCGCGATCCCCAGTGCGCGCATCGCCGCGAAGCTTAGCTCAACGCGGCGCGCTGCTCCCCGGAAGGATGTCGACGTCGAGTGCGCCGCTCTTCGCGCGCACGTGCGCGACCGAGCCTTCGGGGGCGGCGCCCGAGATCAGGGCCCGAGCCAGGCGAGTCTCCACCTCGCGCTGGATGAAGCGACGCAGCGGGCGCGCGCCGAACACCGGGTCGAAGCCCTCCTTGGCGATCAGCTCCACGGCGCCGTCTTCGAGCTCCAGAGTCACTTTTCGCTCGGCGAGGCGCTTGCGCAGGTTCTCGACCAAGAGGCCCACGATCTGCTTGATCTCGTCGAGCTGGAGGGGCTTGAAGAGAATCACGTCGTCGACGCGGTTCAGGAACTCGGGCCGGAAGTGCGCGCGCAGCTCCTTGAAGACGGAGTCGCGCACCGCGGGCTCGATCTCGCCGCGGGCGTTCATGCCCTCGAGTAAGAGTGGCGAGCCGATGTTGCTGGTCATGATGATCGCCGTGTTGCGGAAGTTCACGGTACGGCCGTGTGAGTCGGTGAGTCGGCCGTCATCGAGAATCTGCAGCAGCACGTTGAACACGTCGTGGTGCGCCTTCTCGATTTCGTCGAAGAGCACGACCGAGTAGGGCCGGCGGCGCACGGCCTCCGTGAGTTGGCCGCCCTCGTCGTAGCCGACGTAGCCGGGCGGTGCGCCGATCAGGCGCGAGACTGCGTGCTTCTCCATGTACTCCGACATGTCGATGCGCACCATGTTCTCTTCCGAGTCGAAGAGCGCTGCGGCCAGCGCCTTCGCGAGCTCCGTCTTTCCCACGCCCGTCGGGCCCAGGAAGATGAACGAGCCGATCGGGCGGCGCGGGTCCTGAACGCCGGCGCGCGAGCGCAGGATGGCGTCGGCCACGCTCTGCACGGCTTCGTTCTGTCCGACTACGCGCTGGTGTAGCACCTGGTCGAGATGCAGCAGCTTCTCGCGTTCGGTCTCGACCAGCTTCGAGACGGGAATGCGCGTCCAGCGCGAGACGATCTCGGCGATCTCCGCCTCAGTCACTTCCTCGCGCAGCAGGCGCTTGCCGCCGCTGGCCTTCTCGAGCTTCTCGATCTCCTCGGCGAGCTTGGCTTGCAGCTTCGGCAGCTCGCCGTGCTTCAGCTCCGCGACGCGGTTCAGATCGTAGGCGCGCTCGGCCGTTTCGATCTCGTGATTCACTTTCTCGATCTGCGCGCGCAGGCCCTGGAGCTTCTGCAGCTCGGCCTTCTCGTTCTCCCACTGCGCCTTCAACGTGTCGCGGCGCTCGCGCAGCTCCGCGAGATCGCGGCGCAGCTCCTCGAGCCGCGCGCGCGAGGCGGCGTCGGTCTCCTTCTGCAGCGCCTTCTCCTCGATCTCGAGCTGCAGCGTGCGTCGATTCACTTGGTCGAGCTCGCTCGGCATCGAGTCGATCTCGGTGCGAATCGTCGCGCAGGCCTCGTCGACCAGATCGATCGCTTTGTCCGGCAGGAAGCGGTCACTGATGTAGCGGTCCGAGAGCTGCGCCGCGGCGACGAGCGCGCCGTCTTGGATGCGCACGCCGTGGTGCACTTCGAAGCGCTCGCGCAACCCGCGCAGGATCGAGACGGTGTCTTCGACCGACGGCGGCTCGACCAACACCGATTGGAAGCGGCGCTCGAGCGCGGCGTCCTTCTCGATGTGCTTGCGGTACTCGTCGAGCGTGGTCGCGCCGATGCAGTGCAGCTCACCGCGCGCGAGCATGGGCTTCAGCATGTTGCCCGCGTCCATCGCGCCTTCGGCCGCGCCCGCACCCACGATCGTGTGCAGCTCGTCGATGAACAGGAGGATCCGGCCCTCGCTGTCTTTGACCTCCTTCAGCACGGCCTTCAAGCGTTCCTCGAACTCACCGCGATACTTGGCGCCAGCGATGAGTGACGCCAAGTCGAGCGCGATGACGAGCTTGTCCTTCAGCCCCTCGGGCACGTCGCCGCGCACGATGCGCTGCGCGAGGCCCTCGACGATGGCGGTCTTGCCGACGCCCGGCTCACCGATCAGCACGGGGTTGTTCTTGGTCTTGCGCGAGAGGATCCGGATCGTGCGCAGGATCTCGTCGTCGCGGCCGATCACCGGGTCGAGCTTCCCGTCCCGCGCCGCCTTCACGAGGTCGCGGCCGTACTTCTCGAGCGCCTCGTATGTGCCCTCGGGGTCGGCGCTGGTCACGCGCTGTCCGCCGCGCACTTCTTGGAGCGCCTTGAGCACGCGGTCCGTGGTGACCTGAAACTCCTGGAACACGCGGCCGATCCCGGTCTGCGCGGGCTCGCCCGCGAGCGCGAGCAACAGGTGCTCGACCGAGACGTACTCGTCCTTGAACTGCTTCGCGGACTCACCCGCGCGCACGAAGATCTGCTCCAGGCGCTGGGTGACGTAGACCTTCCCGGCCTCTCGACCCGGCCCGGAAACGCGCGGCCGCCGCTCGAGCTCACGGTTCAACCGCTGTGCGAGCGAGTCGACTGGAACGCCCATCTTCTCGAACAGGCGCGGCGCGAGGCCGCCCTCCTGTCGAAGCAGGGCGCTCGCCAGGTGCTCGGCGTCGACCTCGACGTGGCCATACTCCGAGGCGATTGCCTGGGCGGAAGCGACCGCTTCGCGACTCTTCACGGTGAGCTTCTCGACGTCCATGGTGCCCGCAAGAAAAGCACCTGGGGTGGGGGTGTCAATCGCGCTTCCGGACCGTGGCGAGGGCGATGCGATCGTCTAAGATGGGCGCTCTTCCCGGTGAACGCGTGGGCACCCTACCCACGCTTTGCGGTAAACGCGTGGGCGCCCTACCCACGCTTTGCGGTAAACGCGTGGGCACCCTTACCCACGCTTTGCGGTGAGCGCGTGGGCACCCTACCCACGCTTCGTCGGCACGTCTCGCGGTGGATATAGCTCAGCTGGTTAGAGCATCGGGTTGTGGTCCCGAGGGTCGGGGGTTCGAATCCCCTTATCCACCCCAAATTCGCGCCGGAGAGCTCAGTGATCATGAAGCTGGTCGCCTTGGCGCTGGTGCTCTCTAGCGCGGTGGCGCGCGCGGACGACGGTGACGGCTTCCATGCGACGCCTTCGCTCTACTGGCAGAACGGCGAGCATCGCCTCGACCTCACGCTCGCCGTGCGCTCGCGCCTCGAGTCGTGGGACGCGTTCGCGAAGGACACGGACAGCTTCATCGGCACGCGCACGCGCCTGAAGCTCGCGTACGACTGGCACGACCAACTCGTGCTCGTCGGCGAAGTCCAGGACGTGCGCGTGGCCAGCCTGGACTCGAACGGCACCGGCGCGCTCGCGAACTACCGCAACGCGGCCGACGGCGCGTACAACGCGCACGGCACCGACGTGCACCTGCTCTGGGCCGAGTTCCGCCCCACCCCGCTGACATTCTTCCGCGTCGGGCGACAGGACTTGAAGGTCGGCCCCGAAGTCACTTACCCCGAGGCCGACTGGCGCTATCTCAAGACTCAGCGCCTGGGTGAGCGATTGATCGGCAGCGTGGGCTTCAGTCACGAGGAGCGCGCGGCCGACGGAATCACGCTCGGCTGGGATCTCGGCGGCCACCAGTTGCTGGCGTTTGCGGCTCAGCCCACGACCGGCGTGTTCGAAGTCGAGAACGCGTATCGCTCGCTCCACGACGTGACCTACGAAGGTGCCGAGTGGACGGTGAAGCGAGGCACGTGGCTCGCGAACACGGAGCTCACCGGGTTCGCGATCGCGTATCAAGACACTCGCCCGCCGAGTGACGCCGGTCTCGCGCACGGGATCTCACTCGTGACCTTCGGCGGCTCGGGGCTCGGCGTGTACCCGATCGGTCCCGGGAAAGTCGACGTGCTGCTCTACGGCGCGGGTCAGCTCGGAAGCTACGACACCCTCGACCAGGCGGCCTGGGCCGTCTTTCTCGAGGCCGGCTACCAGCTGCCCGAGTGTTTCCTGCAGCCGTGGCTGCGCGCCGGCGTGAACGTCGGCTCGGGCGACGCCGACCCGACGGACGGCGATCACCAGACGTTCTTCAACGTCCTGCCGACGAACCACATCTACTACGGCTTCGCGGACCAGATCGATCTCCCGAATCTGATCAACCCGTTCGTGCAGCTCCGGCTCACGCCGCACCCGATGCTCGCGCTGAACCTGTTCGCGCACTGGTTCCGCCTGACCCGCGACTCCGACTCGCGTTACGCGGGCACGGGCGTCTTCAACAAAGACTCGTTCGGGTTCACCGCGCAGCCGTCGCGCGGCTTCACGCACGTGGGCCGCGAGTACGACGTCGTGGCGACCTTTACGCCGCAGCGCGCGCTCACGCTCGAGGCTGGCTGGTCGTGGTTCAACGGCGGGGCGATTTACGACCTGAACCGAAGCTCGCAGACCCACTTCGGGTACGTGTCGGCCGAGTTCAAGTACTGAGCGACGGCTAGAGATCGTGCAGCGTCCGCCGCAGGAGCGAGCAGCATGCCGGACCGTGCCTCGCGCCCGGGGCCCGCTCGCCGACCCGCCGGGGCACGCATCTTGCTCGAGTGACCCGTAGACGAACGAGGGAGCTCCCCGATGCCAGGAGACCGGCTGCCGGGTTACCAGCGCGCAGCCGGCTTCGACGAGGCGATCCTCGGCAACCTCGAAGTGCGCGACCACTACGCCGCGGTCTTCGAAGAGCTCGAGCGACTGTCGCCGCCGGAGCTGGCCGCCACCGAGCGACTGCGCGACGCGATCTTCCGCCGCCTCGGAATCACGTTCGCCGTGTACGGCGACGCGAGCGGGGCGGAGCGAACCTGGCCAATGGACCTCGTGCCTCGCATCCTGCCGGCCGGCGAGTGGCGCGAGATCGAGCGCGGGCTCGCGCAGCGGATTCGCGTGCTGAACCTGTTTCTCGAGGACCTCTACGTGGGCGAGCGCGCGGCGCTGCGCGACGGGATCGTGCCCGCGTGGCTCGTGTACTCCTCCGAGGGCTTCGTGCGCGAGGCCGTCGGCCTGCACGCTCCGCACGGCGCACGCTGCGTGGTCGCGGGCATCGACTTGGTGCGCGACTTCGACGGCACGTTCCGAGTGCTCGAAGACAACCTGCGCACGCCGAGCGGCATCTCGTACGTGTTGCAGAACCGCGCCGCGCTGACCCGCGCGCTGCCGAGACTCTCGGCCCGACATCGCATTCGACCCGTACACCAATACGGTTCGTCGCTGCTCGGCGCACTGCACTCACTCGCGCCGCGCGAGAGCGGCGACGGGCCGCGCGTCGTCGTGCTGACGCCGGGAATCTGGAACTCCGCGTATTTCGAGCACGCGTTCCTCGCCCAGCAGATGGGCGCGGAGCTGTGCGAGGGGCGCGACCTCATCGTCGAAGACCAGGTCGTCTACATGCGCACCACGCGCGGGCTCGAGCGGGTGGACGTGATCTACCGGCGCGTCGACGACGCGTTCGTCGATCCCGCGCTGTTCCGCCAGGACTCGGTGCTCGGCGTGCCCGGGCTGATCTCGGCGCTGCGCGCCGGAAACGTGTCGATCGCCAACTCACTCGGCTGCGGCGTCGCGGACGACAAGGCGATCTACCCGTTCGTGCCCGCGATGATCCGCTACTACCTCGGCGAAGAGCCGATCCTGCCGAACGTCGAGACCTATCTGCTGTGGGAGCCCGACCAGCGCGAGCACGCGCTCTCGCGCCTGAACGAGCTGGTCGTGAAGCCCGTCGCCGCTTCCGGCGGCTACGGCATCGTGATGGGCCCGCAGGCGACCGCCGACCAGCTCGAGATCTGCCGCAAGGAGATCGAGTGCAACCCGCGCGCCTTCATTGCGCAGGAGCTCGTCCAGCTCTCGACTCACCCGACCTTCGTCGACGGGAAGCTCGAGGCGCGCCACATCGACCTGCGGCCGTTCGTGTTGACGGGCGCGCGCACGGAGGTGTTCCCGGGCGGACTCACACGCGTGGCGCTGCGGCGCGGCTCGTTCGTGGTCAACTCGTCGCAGGGCGGCGGCTCGAAGGACACCTGGGTCCTCGAAGAGACGGCCTCGGCCTGATGCTGGCGCGGCACGCCGAGGATTTGTTCTGGACCGGGCGCTACCTCGAGCGCGCGGAGGACACCGCGCGCATGCTGGACGTGACTTACCACGGTCTGCTCGAAGGCGGCTCCACCGACACCGAATCCGCCTGGCGCATGTTGCTCGAGGCGCTGCATCTCGCGCATCCGTTCTACGCCGCGCACCCAGCGGTGTCGTCGCGCGCCGTCGCGAAGTTCCTGGTCGCCGACGTCTCGCAGCCGAGCTCGATCATCGCGGCGATCGCGCGCGCGAGAGAGAACGCGCGCAACGTGCGCGAGCACCTCTCGACCGAGCTCTGGGACGCGCTCAACTCGTGCTTCCTCGCATTGCGCGCGCGCGATCTCGAGGCCGAGCTCGCCGCGCAGCCGCACGAGCTGTACCGCGAAATTCGCACGCGCTGTCAGACGATCGCGGGCGCGGGTGCCGAGACGATGTCGCGTTCGGACCCGTGGCGCTTCCTGTTGCTCGGACGCCTGATCGAGCGCGCGGAGATGACCTGCCGCATGTTGCGCGCGCGCGCGCCGCGCCGCGACCCACGCTCCGGATTCCACGACTTCCTGCTCGTCTTGAACTCCGTCTCCGCGCTCGAGGCGTACACGCGCGCGCACGGCGCCGACATCGACCCCGGGCGCGTGATCGCGTTCCTGTTGCTCGCGGGTGACTTCCCGCGCAGCGTCCTCTACTGCGTGCGCGCGACCGACACGATCCTCGCGCAGCTCGAGTCCGGCGCGCCGAGCGCGCGGCCGCGCCGTACGCTCGGCCGAATTCGAGCGGAGCTCGAGTATCAGGACGCCGACGAGCTGCGCGCGTTCGGCGAGCGCGGCGTGCTCGACCGCGCACAAGCCGGCATGTGGGAAGTGGCGGAGCTGCTCGAGGAATCCTTCTTCGCGAGCGGCCCGCAGCCGCAGCGACACATCTTCGGGTCGGTGTGATGGAGATCTTCGAAATTCGCTACGTCTCGCTGTTCCGGTACCCGCAGCCGGTCTGGGACTCGCACAATGTGCTGCGCGCGGCGCCGTGCAGCGACCAGCGCCAGGTTCTGTTGAGCTATCGCCTGTCGATCACGCCCGCTTCGCGCGTCGTCTCGTACACCGACTACTTCGGCACGCGCGTCGATCTCTTCGGCGTCGCGCGGCCGCATCGCGAGCTCGAGGTCGTGGCCGAGATCCGGGTCGCGATCAACGGCGCCGAGACCGCCCTCCCGGCGGCCGCTCTCGGCTCGCGCCTCGAGCGGAGCTTCGTCGAGTCACACCACGAGTTTCTCGTCCCGAGCTCGCACACCGACTTCGCCGAGAGCGTGCGGCGCGAGGCGCGCGAGGTCGTCGCCGGCTTGGGTGACGACGCGACGGCGCTGGGCTGCGCGCTCAGCGCGCACGTCGGGCGCACGCTGCAGTACGCGCCGGGCACGACGCACGTGGGCATCGACGTCAACGAGCTGCAGCGTACACGGCGCGGTGTATGTCAGGACTTCGCGCACTACCTGATCGCCCTGTGCCGCAGCGTAGGCGTGCCCGCGCGCTACGTCTCGGGCTACCTGTTCGCCCCGCGCGGGGACTCGGCCACCGAGACCAACCGCGACGAGGTCATCGTGCAGACGCACGCCTGGGTCGAGGTCGCGCTTCCCGGTCTGGGCTGGTGGCCGCTCGACCCGACCAATCGGCTCAGCGTCGGCGCGCGCCACGTGAAGATCGGCCACGGCCGCGACTACGACGACGTGCTGCCGCTGCGCGGCCTGTATCACGGCCCGTTCCAGCACGAGCTCGAGGTCGAAGTCCGCATGAAACGCCTCGCGACCGGCGAAGCCTGGGGCGTGCCCACGCAGATGCAGACCCAATCGCAGCATCAGTCGCGCCCGACGCTCCGCTGAACGGAAGCGTTCCTCTAGTGGTGAGCGAAGCCGAGCTCGTCCAGCTTTGACGCGATGTCCTTGCCCGCGGTCGCTGTCCTCACGGCCTTGTCGACGACGCGAATGACTCCGTCCTTGTCCACGTAGAACGTCCAGCGCTTCGCGTACATGCCGCCGAGCGCGGAGACGCCGTACAGGTTCGCGACGTCGCCCTTCGGGTCCGAGAGCAGGACGAGCTTCGCGTCCAGTGACTTCGCGAAGTCCGCGTTCTTCTCCGGCGGGTCGAAGCTGACCATGAACACCTGCGCGTCGAACTTCGCGAGCTCGGCCTGCGCGTCGCGCACCGCGCCGAGCTCCTCCGTGCAGCCCCCGGTGAACGCCTTCGGAAACCAGGCGAGCACGAAGCCCTTCCCCTTGAACTGCGACGAGCTGTACGTCTTGCCGTCGGAGCCCTGGAGCTTCCAATCCGGCGCGGCCGAGCCCGGCGCGAGATCTTCGGCGCGAGACACTGCGCCAAGGGACAGGATCGCGAGGAGAAGTGCGGCAGCGAGTTTGTGCATGGTGGAAGCGTAGCGGAAGGCGGCTCAGTTCACGCGCCGGCCGCCCTTCCAATATTTCTCGCGCAGTAGGAACTTCTGCAGCTTGCCGGTCGCGGTGCGCGGCAGCGCATCGAGAAAGTCGACGGACGTCGGACACTTGAAGTG
The DNA here is from genome assembly GCA_041498295.1 of bacterium. Lineage (GTDB taxonomy): Bacteria > Myxococcota_A > UBA9160 > SZUA-336 > SZUA-336 > VGRW01. The sequence continues at coordinate 9,154 of JBGQIB010000121.1, forward strand.
AGCGAGGTGCTCGCGCGTGAACGCGATCAGCTCGGCTTCCGTGAGCTTCGCACCGGGCCGGAGCACGACCAGCGCCTTCGGTGTCTCCCCCCACTTTTCGTGAGGCACGCCGATCACCGCGCACTCGAGCACCGCGGGATGGCGGAACAGCGCGGCCTCGATGTCCGGCGAGCTGATGTTCTCGCCGCCCGAGATGATCACGTCCTTCTTGCGGTCGACGATGTGCACCGAGCCGGTCTCGTCCCAGACGCCGAGGTCGCCCGTGTGGAAATAACCGCCGTGGATCGCCTTCGCGGTCTCGTCGGGCTGCTGCCAGTAACCGGCGAACACCACGTTCGAGCGCGCGCAGACCTCGCCGACGGAGACGCCGTCCTTCGGCACCGGCTTCGCGTCGCCGTCGAGCACCGCGATCTCGACGCCGATCGCCGGCACCCCCGCGCGCGAGCGCCGCTGCCAGTCGTCCTTCTCGGTCGCGAAGTCGGGCTGACTTACGGTGAGCACGGGCGCGGTCTCGGTGAGCCCGTAGATCTGGATGAACTCCCAGCCGAGCTCCGTCTCGAGTCTCTCGATGAACGCCGCGGGCGGCGGCGCGCCGGCGACGGTGAAGCGCGGCTTCGTGCGGATCGCGTGCTTCGCCTTGTCCGGGTAGTCGAGGATCGCGCGCAGCACCGCGGGCGCCATACACGCGAAGGTGACGCCCTCTTCCGCGATCAGCTCGAAGATCTTCGCGCCGTCGATCGTGCGCAGCACGACGTGCGTCCCGCCCATGCCGGTGAGCGCATAGACTCCGCCCCAGCCGTTGCAGTGGAACATCGGCAAGGTCCAGAGCTCGACGTCGTGGTGCGACACGCGCAGGTGCGTCATCAGCGAGTACGCATTGATGTAGCAGTTGCGGTGCGTGAGCATCACGCCCTTGGGGCGCGCCGTCGTGCCCGAGGTGTAGTTGATCGAGACGACGTCGTTCTCGAAGCGCGGCACCGGCGCCGGCGCGGCGTCGGACTCACGACTCATGAGCTCGTTCCAGTCGAGCCACCCCGGCGGGGTCGCGCCCGTCTCCTTCGCGACGACGTAACTCTTCGCCGTCGTGAGTCGCGGCCGGATCTCGTCGACGACCTTCGTATACTCGTGATCGACCAGCACGACGCTGACCCCGGCGTGGTTCAGGATGTACTCGTGGTCCGCCGCAGTGAGCCGGTAGTTGAGCGGCACGAGGATCGCGCCGATCTGACTCGTGCCGTAGAAGCTCTCCAGGAAGAAGTGCGAGTTCGGCGACAGGATGCAGACGCGGTCGCTCGGCTTCACGCCCAGCCGCAGGAGCGCATGCGACAGGCGATTCACGCGCTGCGCGAACTCGCCGTACGTGAAGCGCTTCGCGCCGTCGACGATCGCCAGCTTGCCCGGATAGAGCTGCGACGCGCGGCGCAGAAAGTCGTCGACTAAGAGCGGTACCTCCACCGACTAACTCATGACATCATGATGACTTGGCGCGCGACTTCGCCCTTCTCGAGCGCGGCGAACGCGTCGTTCACGTCGGCGAGCTTGATGCGCTTGGAGACCATGTCGTCGAGGTTCAGCTTCCCGTTCAGGTACATGTCGACGTACTTCGGCATGTCGGTGCGGAAGCGGTTCGAGCCCATGCTCGAGCCCTGGATCTTCTTCTCGAACAGAAAGTCGACGCCGGGCAGCTCGATCTTCTGGCCGAGCGGGATCATGCCGATCACCGTCGCGGTGCCGCCATTCTTGAGCATCCCGAAGGCTTGCTCCGCGGCGACCTTCAGGCCGATCGCCTCGAACGAGAAGTCGACGCCGCCGCCCGTGAGCTCCTTCACTTGCTGCACCGGATCGCCCTTCTTCGCGTTCACGGTGTCGGTCGCGCCCATCTTTCGGGCGAGCTCGAGCTTCGAGTCGAGCATGTCGACCGCGATGATGCGCGCCGCGCCGGCGATCGCCGCGCCCTGCACCGCCGAGAGGCCGACCCCTCCGCAGCCGATCACGGCGACGGTCGCGCCGGGCGGAACCTTCGCGGTGTTGAATACCGCGCCGACGCCCGTCGTGACTCCGCAGCCGATCAGCGCCGCGCGATCGAGCGGCATGTCCTTGGTGATCTTCACGATCGCGTTCTCGTGCACGAGCATCTGCTCCGCGTACGACGAGAGATCGAGGAACTGCCAGACGGGCGTCCCGCCCTTGGAGAGCCGCGGCGGATCGGTCGGCTTGCGGCGCGTGTCGTGCTTCGTGCACAGCGCGGGTCGCCCTGAGAGACAGAACTCACAGTGTCCGCAGAACACCGAGAGACACGTGATCACGTGGTCGCCCGGGACGACGTAGCGCACCTCCGAGCCGACCTGCTCGACCACGCCCGCCGACTCGTGACCCAGCACCGCGGGCATCGGGTACAGGTACGCGCCGGTCTGAAAGTGGAGATCGCTGTGGCACACGCCGGCGGCGACGGTGCGCACGAGCACCTCGTGCGGTCCGGGCTTCGAGATCTCGATGTCTTCGATCGTCAGCGGTTGCTTCACCGCGCGCAGCACTGCGGCCTTCATGTCGTCCTCCCGACGGCGTCCCGTCCGACGTCTTCTTCCCGTGGCGCAGGATTGTACAATGCCGCGCGGTGAGCCCGGACCCCATCATTCGGCGCCGCGTGCGTCTTCCCTCGCGGGGCATCGAGCTCAACGTCGTTGACTGGGGCGGCGCGGGTCCGCTCGCGCTGCTCGCACACGCGAACGGCTTCTGCGCCGACGTGCTCTGCGTGCTCGCGGAGCGCCTGCGTGCGCGCTTCCACGTGATCGGCTACGACGCGCGCGGGCACGGCGATTCGGAGAAGCCCGCGCCGCCCGAGCCGTACGGCTGGGATGCGTTCGCGTTCGACCTGTCCGCGCTCGCCGCCGTGCTGCTCGAAGAGCACGGCGAGGATCGATTCGCGCTCGGGGTCGGACACAGCTTCGGCGGAACGTGTCTCATGAACGCGACCGCGCGCGAGCCGGCGCGCTTCGCGCGCATCGCCCTGCTCGACCTGGTGATCGTGCCCCCGCCCGCCGACTTTCCGAACGCCGACCCGATGGCCCGCGGGCCGAGCTACGCGGCGGACATCGCGCGCAAGCGCACGCGCGTGTTCGCGTCACGCGCGGCGCTGCGCGAGCGCTGGCGCGAGAAGGGGACGTTCGCCGACTGGGACCCCCGCGCGCTCGAGGCGTATCTCGCTCACGGCTTCCGCGATCGCGGCGATGGACAGATCGAGCTGAAGTGCCCCGGCGAGATCGAGGCGGCGGTGTACGAGTCGGGCAGGCGCTTCGACGCCTGGCGAGACGCGTCGCAGCTGACCCGACCGGCGTTGATGTTGCACGCCGGACGCGGGAACTTCCCGCGCGCGGTCGCGGAGCGATTGGCGGAGCGCTCGCGCGCGATCGAGCTGCGCAGCCTGGACGAGCCACACCTGATGGCGATGACTCGCCCGGACGCGATCGCGGACGACTTACTCGTTTGGGCGAGCCGCCACTAGCCTCGGCTCAGAACAGGAGTCCCAGTCCCGTCGCTCGCCGGCTCGAGCCTTCCGACCGGTACGCGTCGAGGACGTGCTTCGCGATCTGAGTCAGGTGCACCTCGTCCGCGCCGTCGACCAGCCGCGCCGAGCGCGCGTTCTTCATCATCTGCTCGAGCGGCGTGTCCGACGAGTAACCCAGCGCCCCGTGCACTTGAATCGCCTGGTCGAGCACCTTCCAGAGCGTGTTCGCGACGAAGTACTTCGTCATCGACACCTCCTGCCGGAACGGTTGCTTCGTCTCGATCAGATACGCCGAGTGCAGCACCATGAGCTTGCACTGGTACAGCGCGAGGGCGGCCTCGGAAATCTTCCACTGGATGCCCTGCTTGGCCGAGAGCTTCTCGCCGTGCAGCATCCGCTCCTCGGTGCGCGCCAGCATCATGTCCAGCGCCTTCTCGATCTGCCCGATCCAGCGCATGCAATGCGCGAGTCGCGCCGGGCCGAGCCGCACCTGTCCCAGCGTGTGCCCCTGCCCTTGCGGGCCGAGCAGGTTCTCGTGCGGCACGACCAGGTCCTTGATGCGGATCTCGCAGTGATTGTGACCGCCGGCCATCGTGTGCACGTCGCGCACGATCTCGAAGCCGGGGTTCGGCAGGTCGACGATGAACGCCGAGTTCCGCGCCTGCGGCGGGTTCGCATCGGGATCGGTGCACGCGATCAGGATCGCGAACTTCGCCCCGCGCGCGCCCGAGATGAACCACTTGTGCCCGTTGATGTACCAATTGTCGCCCTGGCGCACGGCGCGGGTCTGGATGCCGGTTGGGTCACTGCCGGCGACCTCGGGCTCGGTCATCGCGAAGCACGAGCGCACGTAGCCGTTGCACAGCGGCCTGAGATACTTCTCGCGCTGCATCGGCGAGGCGAAGTGCAGCAGCGTGTGCATGTTGCCTTCGTCCGGCGCCTGACAGTTGAGGATGAACGGGGCGAGCGGCACGCGCCCGGCTTCCGCGGAGACCGTCGCGATGCCGAGCGCCCCCAGGCCCATGCCGCCGAGGTCCTTCGGCATGTGCGGCAGCCACAGGCCGCGCTCGTGCGCGAGCTTGCGCAGCCGGATGATCTCGGGACCCCATTGGTGGCGGTCCTCGACCTTCTCGAGGCGGGCCGCGGCGGGCTCGAC
>JBGQIB010000122.1:0-13785 GCA_041498295.1 bacterium
GCGCCGGCTCTCGGATCGCACCTGGCGGCTCCTGCTCGACGGCGGCTTCCTGCGCGCGCTGCAACCGGCGCGCTGGGGCGGCGGCGAGGTGACGCTGCTCGAGTTCGTGGACGCGGCGATCGAGCTCTCGCGCGCGTCGCCTTCGGCGGGCTGGGTCGCCGGCGTGATCGGCGTGCACCCGTGGCAGCTCGCGCTGTTTCCCGAAAGAGCGCAGCAGGAGATGTGGGGCAACGACCCGACGACGATGCACTCGTCGTCGTACAACCCGACCGGCAAGGCCGAGAAAGTCCCCGGCGGCTACAAGGTCTGGGGACGTTGGTCGTTCTCTTCGGGCTGCGACCACTGCAAGGGCGTGAATCTCGGCGCCGTCGTGCCTGGCGGCGAGCTGCCGGACTTCCGCTCGTTCCTCTTGCATCCGGGCCAGTACCGCATCGAGGACAACTGGCACGTCGCGGGACTCAAGGGCACCGGCAGCAAGGACATCGTCGTCGCAGAGACGATCGTGCCGGAGTACCGCACGCAGTCACACCTCGAGTACGCGATGGGTCGCCCGCTGCCCGGTCAGGAGCAGAACGACGGCGTGCTGTACCGCATGCCGTGGTCGGTGGTGTTCAACATGGCGCTCGTCTCGTCGATCCTCGGTTCGGCGCGCGGCTACATCGACACCTGGATCGAGCAGTCGGCGGGTCGCAGCTCGGGCCCGGGCGGAGCGCGCCTCGCCGACGACGCGCAGATGCAGCGGCGCATCGCGGAGGCGACCTGGAGTCTCGACGCCGCGACGACGCGCGTGCGCGCCGACGCGGTCGAGCTTTGGCAGATGGCTGAGGCGCGCCAGACACCCTCGATGCAGCAGCGCGCGCAGCTTCGCTGGAACATGAACCGCGGCTGCGAGATCGTAGGCGGCGCCGTCGCCGAGCTGCAGCGCGCGGCGAGCGGGCGCTCGATCTACATCGACCACCCGCTGCAACGCCGCTTCCAGGACATACAGGGAGCGCTCGGCCACGCGTTCGTGGTGCCGGACCCGCTGGCGCGCGCGGTCGGCGGGACGCTGCTCGGATCCACCAAACCGGAGTTCACACTGTGATCGACTCACTCAGCTACATCGGATTCACCACCCCCAACGTCGAGGCCTGGCTCGACTTCGGACCAAACATCCTCGGGCTCGAGGTCGCCGGCCGCGGACCCGATGGCTCCCTGCGCCTGCGCGTCGACGACGCGGCGCAGCGCATCGTCCTGCACCCCGGAGAGAGCAACGACCTCGCGTATCTCGGCTGGGCCGTCGCGGGACCTGCGGAGCTCGCGGACGCGGTCGTCACACTCGAGAAACACGGCTTCGCCGTGGACCGCGGCGACGCCGAGCTCGCGAAGCAGCGCTCGGTCGCGGACCTGATCTGGTTCGTCGATCCGTTCGGCTTCCGCCACGAGCTCTCCTGGGGGCTCTTGGAGCGACCCGGCTCGTTCCGTCCCGGGCGACCGCTCTCGGGCTTCGTGACTGGCGCGAACGGTCTCGGCCACGCCGTGCTGCTCGTGCCCGATCTCGAGCGCGCCGAGCGCTTCTACATGGACGTGCTCGGTTTCCAGCTCTCGGACTGCATCGAGAGCGGCATCCGGCTGCGCTTCTTCCACTGCAACGGACGCCACCACTCACTCGCGTTCGCCGCGATTCCGGGTCTCGTCGGGATGCACCACTTGATGCTCGAGGTCGCGTCGCTCGACGACGTCGGCACCGCGCTCGACCTGTGCAACTCACAGAAGCTCCCGATCGTGATGAGCCTGGGCAAGCACACGAACGACCACATGACGTCGTTCTACGTGCGCAGCCCGTCCGGGTTCGAGATCGAGTACGGCTGGGGCGGCCGGCTCGTCGAGAATCCCGAGACCTGGCAAGTCGGCCTCTACGACGCCCAGAGCATCTGGGGTCACAAGCCGCCCGCGCAGCCGCTGCCGCCGGCGATCCTGCGGCCCTTCAACCCCGCGCGGACGCCTTCTTGAGCTCGATCAACACGCGCGACACGACTGCCGGCGAGTACCGCCTGCGACTCAGTGAGAGCTGCAATCCCGACCGCGAGCCGGTGCTCTGGCTGCACGGCTCCTGACCGCGCTCTCGAACCGGGAGGCGCTGCTCGAGAGCCTCGCGGGCGACCTCCACAACCTCGCGCCCGACGTTCTCGGCTTCGGTGACTCGTCGCACCCCGATCCCGCCCCTCAGGGCATCGCGGCGTACGCGAAGCTGCTCGTCGGCATGGCGCCCGAGCGCGTCGGGAAGCTCGCGCTGATGGGCGCGGGTGGGGGGGCCCGTGGCGTAGGCGAGGAATCACTGGAGTGAGTTCATCCCAGGGTCACTCCCGGAGCCCAATTGCCGTGGAAGCCGAACGGGATACGCTGCGGCACGCGCACGATCGCGAGCGGCGCGGACTCGACGTTGGCCGCGTCGAGCACGAGCACGTCGCTGCGGTCCTCGCCCCAGCGGTAGACGGACGCGAGCAGGAAGCCGTCGCCTTCGGGCGCGGAGGGACGAAGCGGCACGAACACCGCCTCGCCGGCCGAGCTGCCGTCGGGCAACGCGTGCGCACGGCGCGCGCCGGTCGCGAGGTCGTAGTGGACGATCGAGTTGAACGGCAAGGTCGAGTCACCGCGCGGGATGGTGCCGACGGCGTAGCCGTGTTGGTACGTGAGTCCGGAGCGGCGCTCGTCGAGGCGCGGGAATTCGATCTGCACGTCGTCGAGCGGTTGCTCGTGGAAGGAGCGCCTCGCGAGGTCGAGCGTCCAGCGCGTGAGCAGACCCGGCGCCGGTCCCGGCTCCGCCTCTCCCGGCCGAGCCGTCGGAAACAGGGAGATGCGCGGGTACTTCACCGCGTCGATGACCACGCGGGAGCCGACCTCGTGCGCGTTCATGAAGTGGTACACGAAGCAAGCGTCGGTCTCGAACCAGACCGCGTCCTGCGCGTCGCCCGAACGGGGCGTGACACCGATCCGTGTCCCCAGCTCGGGCTCCCAGCGGAACACCGCATCCGTGTACAGATTCTCGGGCCGGATCGTCGCGGGGAACTCGGGGAAGATCACATATGACTGGGTTGCGATGAAGTCGTGCATCATCGTGCCGACGCGCCGGGGCACGTCGACGCTTCGGGTGAGCTGGCCGTCGCGACTCACGACGTGATGGCGCAGGAACGGCGGCTCGGCCGAGTAGCCGAAGAACAGCAGCTCGCCGCTCTCCGGGTCGGTCTTCGGATGCGCGGTCATCTCGTTCCGGAGCCGGCCGCCGTAGGAGTGCCGGCCGAGCGTGTCGAGCGTGCGCGGATCGATCTCCGTCGGCAGGTCGACCTCGAGCAGCGCGAGCAGCCGGCCCGCGTGCCAGACGATGTTCGTGTTCGCGGCGTCGACCGCGAGCTTCACGCGGTCGTAGCTCGAGAGACCCTGCGCCTCGAGCTCGCGCCACGCCTCGGGATCGGTATGACTCATCGAGCGCAGGCCGCCGAAGAGCGCCTTCCCGGCCTTGCGCTCCAGCTTGAAGCGGCGCGTGCGCACCCAGCGGTTGCGGTAGCTCGCGCGCCCGCCGGAAAACGAGATCGCGTGGATCATGCCGTCGCCGTCGAACCAGTGATATGCCTCGCCGCCCCGCGGCGGGAACTGCGGGTTTGGCCCGTTGCGGTACAGCGTGCCCGCGAGCTCGCGCGGAATCTCACCTTCGACTTCGAGGCGCGGGAAGTCCGCTTCGCTCCGCTGCGGCGCGAAGCCGCCTTGGAGGTTCGGGTGCGCGGGCCAAGTCGAGTCGGGGTTCATCGGCTTCTCCTCGGTCTCTCGGGTTTGCGGTTGCCCTCGATGAGGGCGTCCATCAGCGGCTCGAGCAAGTCGCGCGCGACGCGACCGAGCCGAAGCTTGTCGGCCAGGTGCAGCGACACCAGACCGTGTAGGCCGGCCCAGAACACGTGCGCGACGGTCTCGGGCTCGCCCACCAGCACGCCGGCCTGCACGGCCAGCTCCACGGATTCCAGCAGCACCTGCCAGGAGCGGATCTCCTTCACGCGGTACTGCGGCGCGGCAGCGCCCACGGACTCGCGCAGCTCGAACATGATCCGGTAGGCGTGCGGCTCGCGCTGCGCGAAGCGGAAATAGGCACGCGCCAGCACGCGCAGGCGCTCCTCCGGAGCCTCGACGCCGGCGGCGGCGCGCTCCAGCGCCCGGGCAAAGCGCTCGAAGCCGAGCCCGCAGACCGCGGCGAAGATCTCCCGCTTGTCGGCGAAGTAGCGGTACGGGAGCGCGTGACTGCAGCCGAGCTTCTCGGCGAGCGCGCGCAGCGTGACCGCCTCGTAGCCCTCATCGGCGAACATCTGCATCGCGGTCTCGCAGAGCCGCGCCTTGAAGGTCTCGATCTCGTCGGGCCGAAGCGCGGGTCGCGCCATGGCCAAATCTTTACCACTGAAAACTAAACGCTGTCAACCATTCTCGCGCTGGCGCCGCCCGCACCAGGCGCAGAAGCGAAAGAACGCGCGCGAGGTCGGCCCGCTGCAGCGCGTACAGCGGTCGGGCAGGGCCGCGTGCTTCCACGGTCTTCCCGGCTTGGTCTTGCATACCGGGCAGTAGCGCATGAAGAGGCGCAGCCGGCCGGGGCAGCCGCGGCGCTTGCAGTGGCGCAGCGCGCGCGGGTCGCGGCGCGGGGGGCGGCCGTTCCCCTTGAAGCGACCCGCGAAACACCACGGGCACGAGGTCCACTCGGGCAAGACACCGCGCTCACAGCGGCCGCAGACGAGCGGGGCGGTCGTGACTTCCTTGAACGAGTTGGTCTTGCTGCCGCACCACGGACAGACGCTCATCGACTCGGCGATCGGTCCGCTGCAGCGGTGACAGCGGTAGCGCATGTCGAGCGCGCGTCCGTGCCGCTTGCGGAAGAGCTCGATGCCTACAGCAAACGGTGTAGGGGTCGGGCCGGACGTTCGCCGGCGCTTTCGGCGTCGGGGCGCGGTGCCGCGAGACTCCTCGATGCGCCGGAACGCGGTCTCGAGCGCGGCGTGCAGCTCGACCGCGGAGGGGTAGCGGTCGGCAGGGTCGAACGCGCATGCCTTCTGCAACACGCTGCGCAGCGGCTCGGGCACCTTGGCGAGGAAGCGCTCGTGGCGTTCGGGCGGCCAGGTGAACGGCCACTTCAAGAGCTTCCCCGTGAGCAGCTCGTAGGCGATCAGCCCGAGCGAGAACACGTCCGAAGTCAGCGTCGGCTTCCCGTACGCCTGCTCCGGCGCCATGTAGCCCATGGTCCCCGCCTCGGTATAGCTGCGTGACTCGGGCCGCTCGAAGCGGGAGACACCGAAGTCGGTGATCGCCGCGTGCCCGTCGCTGAACACGAGCACGTTCTCCGGCTTCACGTCGCGGTGCATGAGGCGGCGCTCGTGCGCGTGCGCGAGGCCCGCGGCCACGTCGCGCACGATGCGCAGCGCGAGCGCGCCCGAGCGCCACGCGCCCGGATAGTCGTAGACGTGCGTGCGCGCGAGCTCACTCGCCATCACGAAGCGGCCGTCGATCCAGTCGGCGTTGCGCGTCGCGACGACGTTCGCGTGCGAGAGACTGCAGGCGATGCGCGCCTCGGCCTCCATCGCCTCGCGGCCGAACTCGCGCACCACCCAGTCGAAGGCGACCTTCAGCGCGACGCGCCGACCCTCGACGGTGTCGCGCGCGGCGAACACCTCCGAGAACGCGCCCTTCCCGATCGAGCGCTCGAGGCGGTACTTCCCGAGGCGAGTTCCTCGGCGCAGAACGCCGGGCAAAACGCGCCTAGCTGTAGATCAGGCGGGTGAGAAACTCGGCGACGCAGCCGGGCTTCGGTTCGCCGACGATTTCGACGGTCACCTTCTGCTTGAGTTGCAGCGTGTTGGGCGCGACGAGCGTCGCCTCCATGAGCTCACGCGTCGCGCGCACGCTGGAGTCGACCTTCACCGGCGCTGGGAAGCGCACTTTGTCGAGGCCGTAGTTCACGCCCATCACGAGCCCCTGATACGCCTCCGGGTCACTCGGCGGGATACTGCCCTGCAACATCGGGAGCAGCGACAGCGTCAGGAAGCCGTGCGCGATGGTGACTTTGTACGGCGACAGCTTGGCGGCCCGCTCCGGATCGACGTGAATGAACTGGTGATCGCCGGTCGCGTCCGCGAACAGATTGATCTGACTCTGTTCGATTTTGTGCGGCTTGCTCGGTCCGTCGACCTTGCCGATCTGCTTCGCGAAGCGCTCAAGCGCTGCCTCGGCCTTGCTGGCCATCGCTTCCTCCGTGCGGGTTGCGCCCGTTATACACGACCCGCACGATGCTGGGCGATGATCGACCCAGACGCCGCCTGCGCCGAAGCGAGCGCAGCCTTGGGTGAGCCCCTCGCCGGCTCGGCCTCGGACGCGCCGCTCTTCGCCGCGCTCGCCTGGCCCAAGGCGCGCTGGCACCACGACAAGGCCGCGCTGTCCGAGGGCCTTCCCGCCTCGGTCGGCGCGCTGGAGAGAGTGGCGCGCGCCAGCGGGCGAAAGCTCCAGCTGCGCTTGTTCGCGCGCGTCGGCGCGCCCGCGCAGCCCGGGGTCGAAGTCCTGTGCGCGGATTTCGCGAGCGGGCGCTCGCTCGTGCGCCGCGAGCCGGATGCGGAGCGCGCGGCGCAGGCGATCGCGGCGTTCATCTCTGGCGAGAACTCCGGCCCCGCATTCGGCGCGCCGCTCTTGTTGGTCTGCACCGATGGCCGCCACGACCGCTGCTGCGGGAAACTCGGGCAATCGCTCGTCGCGTCGCTGCGCGACTGGATCGACGTGGCCGAAGCGAGTCACTTGGGGGGTCACCGGCTCGCCGCAAACTGCCTGGTGCTTCCGTCCGGCCGACTCTACGGGCGGGTCACTCCGGCGGACGTCCCGACGCTGGTCGAGGCGGCGCGACACGGCGGTGTGTACCTGCCCTGCTACCGGGGGCGAAGCGGCCTCGACGAGCTCGCGCAGGTCGCCGAGGCCGCGGCGATCGCGCACTGCGGGGGCGCGCGCGAGTTCCGGATCCACGCGCCGGACTTGGCGGTGGCCGAGCCGCGCGTCTCGGTCGCCGCCGGCGATCTCCGGCTCGAAGTCACGTGTGAGCGCAGAACCTACCTGGGGATCACCTCGTGCGGCGACGCCGAGCCAGAGCCGCGCGAGCGCTGGGTCGCGAAAAGCGTCTCTCGAGTCGCCTCGCCGTAGTAGAATCTCCGCATGCTGAAGCGGCTTCTGGTCCTTGTAGCTCTCGTCGTTGGTTTGCCCGGACTCGCGCGCGCGGCTGCCATCCTGGTGAACGAGTTCAGCGCCGTGGCGGCGACGCAGTTCCTGAACGGCGGCACCGCGGCCGCCGACGTCGACGGCGCGCCCACGGCGGACACCTATTTCGGTCGCGAAATCGGCAACGGCGGTGACTGGCTCGAGCTGGTCGTGGTCCAGGACCATTTCGACCTGCGCGGCAGCTCGCTCTCGATCGCCGAAGGCAAGGGCGCGGGTCGCGCGACCACCGTGCTCACGTTCACGCAGAATTCCCTATGGAGTGACTTGCGCAGCGGCACCATCATCACCGTCGCCGAGGACGTGCCGGACGATCCCACTTACAACCCGCTCGGCGGGGATTGGTGGCTCAACGCACAGGCGAGCAACACGGCCTCGGGTCTGTTCATCACCGCGAGCAACTTCTCGGTCTCGAACGATGACACGCAGATCTCGATCCTCGACTCACTCTCGCACGTCGTGTTCGGCCCGGCGGGCGAAGGCGTGCAGCCGACGAGTGGGGTCAACAACAAAGAGGTGTGGAAGCTCGAGGCCGACCCCAGCGCCGCGATCACGCCGATCTCGTCCTACAACGACGGCAGCTCGAGCTCGTTCGGCTCGCCGAACCGCTGGAACGGCGGCGCGAACGTGCAGGACTTCAGCGCGTTGCGCGCTGCGGTGCCCGAGCCCGGAGCGGCGACGCTCGTCGGTGTCGCCCTGGCGCTCGCGCTCAGTGCGGGCCGAGCTCGACGCGCAGCTTGACCCGCTGCAGGTAGGCGTCGCGCACGAGCTGCGCGTCGCGCACGAAGTGCTCTAGCTCCTGCGGAGTGAGCGCCTGCGGGCCGTCGCAGAGCGCTTCCTCGGGCCGCGGGTGGAAGTCGACGAGCACCATGTTCGCGCCGGCGATGATGCCCTGCGCGGTCACGTGATGGATGTCGAGCAAACCGTCCGGTGCGCTGACTCGCTTCCCGACCGCGTGCGACGGGTCGATGCACACAGGCATGCGCGTCATGCGCTTCACCGCGGGCACCATCGCGAAGTCGACGAAGTTGCGGTGCGGATCGCCGAGGTTCGTCTTCATGCCGCGCAGACCGAACACGATGCGGTGATTCCCGCCGCTCGCGACGTACTCCACTGCGTTCAGTGACTCCTCGAGCGTGATGCCCATGCCGCGCTTGAACAGCACGGGAAACTGCTGCTGTCCGCCGACCGACTTCAAGAGCTCGAAATTCTGCGCGTTGCGCGTGCCGATCTGCAGCATCACGCCCGTCGGATTCCCCGCCGCCGCGAGCGCATCGCGGATCTCGTCGACGTGCTGCTCGGAAGTGACTTCCATCGCGATCACGCGGATGCCGTACTTGCCCGCGAGCTCGAACGTAAACGGCAGACATTTCTTGCCGTGACCCTGAAAGTCGTACGGGCTGGTGCGCGGCTTGTACGCGCCGGCGCGCGTGGTCGCGATGCCCGCGGCGCGCAGCGCGCGGAACGTGAGCTCGAGATTCTCGCGCGTATCGACCGCGCACACGCCGGGGAACAGATAGAAGCTGTCCTGACTGAAGTGCACGCCGTTGTACTCGAAGCCCAGCGCCTCGGCCTGACCTTCGTGGCGCCCGATCGTGCGGTAGCGCTCGCGAATCCGGATCACCTTCTCGACCGCGGAGAACTCCTCGAACGGCTCGGAGGAGACGCTGCCGGTGGGCCCGAGCAGGTAGATCTCGGTCAACGTCCGCGTCGAGCCGCGAATCACGTGCAGCTCCGTGCGAATGTCCGGATTGCGCTCGGCCATGCGGATCACCTGGCGCGTCTCGGGCGCCTCGGGTCCGAACTCGGCCTTCATCACGATGATCACGGCGGGGATCCTAACGTGCTTGGAAGAAGCGGAACAACCACTGACCCATGAGGCCTGCGAGCGGCGGCAGCAGCACCGCAGGAATGAAGCGCGCCCAGGTCAGCGGCCAGCCCATCAGCGGCGCCTCGTACGTCAGCATGCGGATCGGGCTGACGAGCGTCTTCGCGGTGATCAGCGTGATCAGCGCCCCCGCGGAGACGCCCTTCGCGAACAGGCTCGCCACGACCGGGAAGAAGACGTACGGGCCTCCGGGAATGAGCAGCCCCACGACCCACGCGACCAGGATGCCGCGGCCGCCGTGGTCCTCGCCGAGCCAGCGCACGAGTGACTCCTGCGGTACGAGCACGTCGAACAGCCCCGCGAGGGCGAAGCCGAGCGCGAGCTCGAGCCACACGCCTCGGAACATGCGCGCGCCCGACGCGAGGCCCTCGAGCGGGAGCTCGGGGCCGCGCCAGAAGGCGGCGGCGAGCGCCGCGACGGTGAGCCCGAGGAGGATCCAGAGGTTCGCGTCCATGCGTCTCCGCCGCTTCATCGCGGTGTGGGGGCGCGCCGGTAGATCAGCTCGCCGCCGCTGGGCGGCCGATCCGCCTTCTCGCGCGCGGCCACGACGAGTTCGTGTTTCGGGGAAAAACGGCACGCCGGGTCGGTCGCCGCCGCGTCTCCGACCAGGTGAAATGCCTGGCAGCGACAGCCGCCGAAGTCGATCGCGCGGCGCTCGCAGCTGCGACAGGGCTCCTGCATCCAGTCCTCGCCGCGAAACGCCCGAAAGCCCGGGGAGTCACTCCAGATGGCTGCGAGTGGCCGGTCTCGCACGTTCTCGAACTCGAGCCCCGCGATCGTGCGCGCCTGATGGCACGGCAGCGCGAGCCCGTCGGGCGCGACCACCAAGATGGTTCGCGCCCAGCCGCCCATGCACGGCCGCGGAAAGTCCGTGTGGTAGTCGGGCAGCACGAACAGGATCTCCATGCGGCCCCGCAGCCGTTCGCTCGCGGCGCGCGCCGCCTCGCGCGCGCGTTCGATCGCGGCGCGGCTCGGCACGAGCTGCTCGCGGTTTGTGAGTGCCCAGCCGAGATAGGTCGTATTCGCGAGCTCGAGCCGCTCCGCCCCGAGTTGCTCCGCGAGCGCCACGATCTCGGGCACCCGCTCGATGTTCCCCCGCTGCAGGACGACGTTCAGCGTGAGTGGCAGCCCGAGCTCGCGCACCCAGGCCGCGACCTCGAGCTTGTGCGAAAGCGCCTCGGCCCCGGCGATGCGGCTCGCCTCGCTCGCGCGATCGTCCTGGAACGAGAGCTGGAGCGCATCCAAGCCGCCCCTCACGAGCTCCGCCAGGCGCGCTCGCTCGAGCGGAACGCCGCTCGTAATCAGGCTCGTGTACAGGTCACTCGCGCGCGCCTCCGCGACCAGCGCCTCGAGGTCGTCGCGCAGCAGCGGCTCACCGCCGGAGAGGTTGACCTGGACGACGCCGAGCGCGGCGGCCTCGCGCAGAACGCGCCGCCACGTTTCCGTGTCGAGATCCGCGCTGCGCTTCTCGATGCGCACCGGATTCGAGCAGTACACGCAGCGCAGCGGGCAGCGATAGGTGAGCTCCGCCACCAGCGTGTAGGGCCGCGGCGCGCCACTCACGGCTCGATCCCGCGCAGCAGGTTGCGGTCGGCGAGCTTCTGCAGAAAGTCGCGCACCTCGTCCGCCAGCGCCGCGGACGGGCCGTGACGCGCCGCGAGCGCGTCGATGATCTCACTCACGCGCAGCTCACCTTTGCACAGGTCGAGAATCTCGGCGCCGGTCTCGTTCAGCGCGAGGCCGCGCTCGGGGTAGAGGAGCAGCATCTTTCCCGAGATCTGGTCGACGCGCAGCCGCGCCTTCGGGGCGAGCCGGGGCCGAGCGTCGAGCGCGATCACGGCGGCGCGCTCGTCGCCGCCTGCACGCAGTCGAGCAGATGCCACAGCACCTCCGTCTTGCGCACGAGCGCCGCGAGGCACGCGGCTTGGAGCTCGGCAGAGGTCGCGCGCTCGGTGACGAACGCGATGGCCTCCTGCGAGTCACGACGCGCGAAAGTGACTCGGTTCTTGAAATACTCGAGCCCCGCCGCCGCGACCCACGGGTAGTGCTTCTCCCAGGCGGCGATCCGCTTCGACATCAGATCCGGCGCGAAGAACTCGGTGAGCGACGACGCCACCGCCACGACCAAGTCACTCTCGCGCACGAGCTGCACGTAGCCATCGCAGGCGAAGCGCACGCCGGGCAGCACGCGCCCGCACGAAGCGACCTCGTCCGCGTCGAGACCCGCGGCTTCGGCGAGGCGCAGCCACTGGTAAAGCCCGCCCTCGCCCGCGCGCTCGCCGTCGTGGTCGCGCAGGCGGTGGATCCAGATGCGCCGGAACGCAGGGTCCTCGGACTTCGACAGGATCAGCGCGTCCTTGATCGGGATGCGGGTCTGGTAGTAGTAGCGATTGCGCACCCACGCCTGGAGCTCGTCGCGGCGCAGTGTCCCGTCGTGCATGCGCAGGTGGAAGGGATGGCTGTCGTGGTAGCGGCGAGCGCCCTCCGCGCGCATGCGCGCGACGAACGCCTCGGCGGCGAAGGCGGCGCTCACAGGCGCAGCTCGAGGCCGTCGTGCGCGACCTCCACGCCCGCGGCGTGGACGTCCGCGTGTTCCGGCCCGTCCTCGCGCAGCATCGGGTTGGTGTTGTTCACGTGAATCAAGATGCGCCGTCCCGGAAGCTTCGCGAGCAGCTCGAGACTCCCGTTCGCGCCGCCGACGGGCCAATGCGCCATGTCCTCGGCGCGCCGCGTGCCGAGGCCCGCCGCGACGAGCTCGTCGCTGCTCCAGAAGGTCCCGTCGAAGAATACGCAGTCGGCGCCCTGGATTGCTTCCTGCACCTCGGGCGACGGCCCGGCCACGGCGGGCACGTAGGCGAGGGTGACTCCGCGCTTCGCGTCGCGAATGCGCAGGCCGACGTTGTCTCCCGGTGAGCGCGTGCGCGTCCGTTCGAGATGCAGCGGCAGCTTGCCGGGAATCGGCAGAGCGGTCAGGAACAGGCCGGTGTCGGCGCCGCCGTTCGGGTCGACGAGCGGCGTTTCGACGCCGAGCGCGAGCTCGTTCCACGTCACCTGGCCCGGAAAACGCTGTAACGTGCCGTAGAGGCTGTTGCCTTCCTCGAAGCCGTTGCGCACGGCGTCGGTCGCGTACAGCGAGATCGGGTGTGACTCGCGAAGCGACAGCAGCCCGAGGCAGTGATCCAAGTCGCCGTTCGTGAGCACGACGCCCGACACCGGCGAGTGTCGCTTCGCGCGCGGCCAGAGTGGCCGGAAGCTCTCGATCTGCGCGCGGATCTCGGGCGAGGCGTTGAGCAGAAACCAGCGCTCGCCGTCGCCGGAGACCGCGACCGACTCCTGGGTGCGGGCTCGGGCGCGCAGTGTTCCCGCGCGCAGCCCGTTGCAATTGGCGCAGCCGCAGTTCCATTGCGGGAAGCCGCCGCCACCGGCCGACCCTAGAACGCGGAGCTGCACGGAGGTCGGGCCCTGACTACGCCTCGAGAGCGGAGGCGAGCTCGCTCGTGACGAACGGCGGGTTCGTATCCCCGTCCTCGTCCCCTTGGTACGCGCCGATCTCGGCGCTCATGTTGATCTCTTCGAAGGCGGGCGTCTGCCAGTTCATGTCGATTCCTCGGGTTTTGGGCCCCCGAACGTTAGCACGAACGGCGGGACCCTGCGGCGCCCGCAGGGCTCGAACGATCGGGGCCTCGGGCGAGTCAGTCCGGCGAGGCGGCGCTCGCGCGGAAGCGGCGCCAGTCGATGCGGAGCTTGCGCATGCGTGCGCGCAGGGTGTGCGGGTTGATGCCGAGCACACGCGCAGCGCCGAACGGGCCCTCGATGCGGCCGAAGCTGCGCGCGAGCGCGACTTCGATGTGCGCCACCATGGCGTCGTCGAGGCGCGAGGGGGCGTCGGCTGCGGGCGGCGCTTCCACCGGCGCGCGGGCCGGCACGTGGAGAGCCGAAGCGCGCGGGCCGGCCGGCCCGGCGGGACCGAGCGCCGTCGCGACCTCGAGCGCGCGCCCCTGCCCGAGCAGCACCGCGCGGTCCATTACCGCGCTGAGCTCGCGGATGTTTCCCGGCCACGCGTAGGCCGCGAGCAGGCTCACATCGTCGCGCTTGGGGACGAGCGCCGGCAGACCGAAGCGGGTGGCTGCGCGCAGCGCGAAGTGACTGGCGAGCTCCGCGATGTCCTCCGGCCGCTCGCGCAGCGGCGGCAGGTGGATCACGAACACGGCCAGCCGGTACCAGAGGTCCTCGCGGAAGCGCCCCTTCGACACCATCGCGTGTAGATCGCGGTGCGTCGCGGCGACGATTCGAACGTCGGCGTGCAGCGGGCGCGTGCCGCCGACGCGCTCGAAGCTGCCGTCCTGCAGGATGCGCAGCAGGCGCACCTGCGCGGCGAGCGGCAGCTCGCCGATCTCGTCGAGAAACAGCGTTCCGCGATCGGCGCGCTCGAACCACCCCTTGCGCAGCGACGAGGCACCCGTGAAGCTGCCGCGCTCGTGGCCGAAGAGCTCCGAGTCGATCAGGCCGGACGGAATCGCGCCGCAGTTCACGCGCATGAACGGGCCGGCGGCGCGCGGCGAGCGGTTGTGAATCGCGCGCGCCGCGACCTCCTTACCCGAGCCCGTCTCGCCAAGCAGCAAGACAGGGACGTCGGA